>JAIMBM010000614.1 GCA_023511475.1 Anaerolineae bacterium | reverse complement strand
GCCCGAGACACCCAGAAATGATAGCCCCTCCCCCAAGCGGGCACGGATGCCCGCTTGGGGGAGGGGCGCGGGGTGGGGGCGTCACGTCTGTATCTGGAGGTGACCGCCCCATCGCTGGGGCGCTGCCCGCCATCTGGCTGCGTGTGATGTCACTCAACAGACTAGAGGAGGTCTACCATGCGCGCGAACTGTCCCGAGTGTGATGCCACCATCGAGCTGCAGGACCCGATGAAGGGCGAGATCGTCTCCTGCCCCGACTGCGGCGCTGACCTGGAGGTCGTTGCCGTGCAGCCGCTGACGCTGGAGCTCGCTCCGGAGGAAGAAGAGGACTGGGGAGAGTAGCCCATGAGGATCGGCGTGCTCTGCTCGCGCATCCGCGTCGAGGAAAAGCTGCTCTTCGAGGCCATGGAGCGGCGCGGCCTTGCCTTCGACCTGTTGGACGACCGCGAGTTGGTGCTGGACATGGGGCGTCGCTCCCTCGACTATGACGTCATCCTCGAGCGCTGCATCAACCACTCCCGCGCCCTCTACGCCCTGCGCATCCTCGAGGACTGGGGCCTGCGCTGCGTCAACAGCTACCGTGTCGCCGACACCTGCGGCAACAAGCTGCTCACAACCAGCGCCCTCATGCGCGCGGGGGTGCCGAGCCCACGCACCCTGGTCGCCTTCACGCCCGAGTCGGCCCTGAGGGCCATCGAGACCCTCGGCTACCCGGTCGTACTCAAGCCGGCGATCGGCTCCTGGGGGCGCCTCCTCTCCAAGATCAACGACCGCGAGGCCGCCGAGGCGGTGCTGGAGCACAAGGAGATCCTGGGCACCTACCACCACTCCATCTTCTACATCCAGGAGTACATCGACAAGCCGCAGCGGGATATCCGTGCCTTCGTGGTCGGCGACGAGACAATCGCGGCCATCTACCGGCACTCGGACCACTGGATCACCAATACCGCCCGCGGCGGCGTTGCCAGCAACTGCCCGGTCACACCGGAGTTGAACGAGCTGTGCGTGAGCGCGGCGAAGGCGGTCGGCGGCGGGGTGCTGGCCGTGGACGTCCTCGAGGATGCGGAGCGCGGCCTGCTGGTCAACGAGGTGAACTATACCATGGAGTTCCGCAACTCGATCGGCCCGACCGGAGTCGACATCCCTGGCCGGGTGGTGGACTATCTGATCGAGGTGGCGAGATGACCCGTCTGCGCGCCTCGATCATCGGCGCCTCCGGGTATGCAGGAGGGGAGCTCTTGAGGCTCCTCCTCGGGCACCCGCACGTCGAGGTCGCGCAGGTGACCTCGGAGAGCCACGTTGGCAGGTACGTCCACAGCGTGCACCCCAACCTGCGCGGACGGACGGCGCTGACCTTCTGCCCGGCGGCCGAGGTCCAGCCCTGCGACCTGCTCTTCCTCGGCCTGCCGCATGGTGAGGCGATGCACCGCATCGAGCACCTGGCTTCGCTTGCCCCACGGATCATCGACCTGAGCGCGGACTTTCGTCTGCGCGACCCGGCGGATTATCCTCGCTGGTACGGGCACGAGCATGCCGCCCCCGAGTGGCTGGCGCGCTTTGTCTACGGCCTGCCGGAGCTGCACCGGGAGGAGCTGCGGACCGCGCGCTACGTCAGCGGCGTCGGGTGCAATGCGACCGCCGTCATCCTTGCCTGCTATCCCCTCCTGCGGGCGGACCTCGTCGATCGCGAGCGAGGCATCGTCGTCGAGGTCAAGGTCGGCTCATCTGAGGGTGGCAACAAAGAGAGCCCGAGCTCCCATCACCCGGAGCGCAGCCGGGCGGTGCGGACCTTTGCCCCGACGGGGCACCGGCACACGGCGGAGATCCGTCAGGAGCTGGCGCTCGGTGGCACGGCGCCTCCTGTACACATGACCGGCACGGCCATCGAACTCGTGCGCGGCGTCGTGGCTACGGGCCATCTCTTCGCGCGGGAGCCGCTGACCCTGCGCGACCTCTGGCGGACGTACCGCGAGGCCTATCGGGACGAGCCCTTCATTCGCCTCGTCACCGAGAAGCAGGGCATCTACCGGTATCCGGAGCCCGGAATCCTGGCCGGCAGCAACTATGCCGACGTCGGCTTTGCCATCGATGAAGAGACCGGGCGAATCGTGGCCATCTGTGCCATCGACAACCTGATGAAGGGCGCCAGCGGCCAGGGCGTGCAGGCGATGAACATCCGCTGCGGCTTCCCGGAGACGATGGCGCTGGACTTCCCCGGGCTCCATCCCGTGTAGCGCCGGGCAACGAGCGCGCGTCGCTGGGACGGAGCGGTGATCGCTCGCTCCTGGCTCATCGGTTGATGCGGGAGGCACCATGCTGGTCATCAAAGTCGGCGGCAGCAAGGGCATCGACCTGGACCTGTTCGCACGCGACCTGGCGACGCTCCATCGGGAATACCGGATCGTCCTGGTACATGGCGCGAACTACGAGTTGGACCAGTTCATGCGGCGGGTCGGGGTCGAGCCGCGGCTGGTGACCTCCTCGACCGGCCAGGTCAGCCGCTTCACCGACGCCGAGACGATGGACCTCTTCCTGGCCATCTACTGCGGCAAGGTCAACAAGCGGCTGGTCGAGAAGCTGCAGATGCAGGGGGTCAACGCCGTCGGGCTGAGCGGGCTGGACGGCCGTATTGCCGCCGGGCGGCGCAAGGACACGATC
>JAIMBM010000613.1 GCA_023511475.1 Anaerolineae bacterium | reverse complement strand
CCGAGGGGCGCCCACGGCGGCTCAGGAGCGTCAGAGCCGGTGGTGACGGATGAAGACCTGAAAAGGCCAAACTCCAGGAAAGTGCCCCTGGGGTGGGGGTACCCCCCTCGAAAAAGACTCCCTCGCCTTGCTTCAGTTGCCGCCTGTGGAGCCGGGGATGGTGGAGGCGATGTCGCGCACACCCTGGCATGGGGCCTCTTCACAGGAGCGAAGGCGCGTGGCAAGTGGCGGTAGCGCCACATGCCCGGACTCGAGGGTAATTGCCCAGGGACCGGGGCGTGCTGCGGCCGGGCGTGCCGCTCATCGCTATGGGCGGGTCCTCCGAGAGCCCATCGGCGCGCCATGCTGTGGGCACAGTGTGGGCAGGTACTACAGGCCGGCATCGGCCCTCCCGGCAAGCAACTGTCGGGTAGATTGGACCGCGTCGGCCAGCCTGCGGCGGGCGGTATCGAGGCTCCAGATGCCGAGGCTGATCGGGCTCAGCTCCAGAGTGACGTCCCCGCGAAACCCGTCGCGGGCGAGCGCAGCAAAGAGATGGCCGAGGGGCAGCTCGCCTGCTCCGACGAGCTGGTGGTGCTTGACGTAGCTGTGCAGCCAGGGCCGGTCCAGCCAGTGGGGGGGCGGCCGCAGGTCCGAGAGGTGGATGTGGGCGAGGCGCCCGTGGGTCAGCGCGTACGCCTCCAACAGGGGGAGACGCGACGCGCCCGCATGGGCCGTGTCGAGGGCGATGGGCACGCCGCAGCGCTCCGCAAGCTGGACCAGCACCGGGATGTTCCAGAACGGGTAGTCGTGGTCCGCCGGGCGAAAGACCGGAGGGTTCTCGAGCGCGATCACGGTGCCCGTGTGCTGCAGGCGGCGTCGGGCTTCGGCCAGCAGCGACACGAACTCGTCAACCTCGGGGTCGTCCGTTCGCCTCACCTTGGGTGGATGGAAGACTATGGTTGAGGCCTCCAGCGCAACACCGAGCTCCACAACCCGGGGGATGACGGTGCGCTGATTTCGCCAGCCGGGGATTCGGAAGAGGGGCGGGTGGACGGCGCGGACAGGAAGGCCCATCTCCTCCACGAGGCGGATAGCCGGCCGCGCACCGTGCCGCATGATCTCGGGGCCCACATCCAGCTCGATGCCATCGCAGCCTGCGGATTGGGCCACCTCAAAGGCGATGCGGAGGGGATGCAGGTACAGCGCGCCGGTAGAGAAGAGCACCCTCGAGGTTGTCAATGGCCTGCTCCCTGTTGCTCTAGTCGGCCCGGCTCCCCTCCGACGTAGAGCCCATGCTGGCGGATGTACGCCTCGACGCTATCCGGCACCTGGTAGCGAATGGGCAGACCCTCCTGAACCCGGCGCCGCAAGTCGTGGGACGAGATTCCGATCTCAGGCGCATCCAGGAAGTGTGTGCGGGCGGATATGCCCGGGAGGGCGCTCTCGAGGGCCTCCATGTCGGCACCAAAGCCGGCTCGCCGGGCCACTGCAAGCCGGGCGAGCGCCAGCACGCGCGCCGGCCGATGCCAGGTGAGGATGTGAGCCAGTGAGTCCATCCCCATGATAAAGTACAGCTCCGCCTCGGGGGTGAGCTGCTCTCTGAGGAGGGCGAGGGTATCGGCCGTGTACGAGGGGCCCGGGCGCGACAGCTCGATCTCCGAAGTGCGGAACGAGGGGTTGGAGGCAATGGCCAGCTGTACCATGCGCAGCCGGTGCGTGGCGTCAGAGTGGGGCTGCGCCAGCTTGTGGGGAGGACTCTTGGCCGGCACAAAGATAACCTGGGAGAGCCCGAGGCGCACCCGCGCCTCTTCGGCGATCACGAGGTGTCCGTAATGGACCGGATCAAAGGTGCCGCCCAGCACGCCGACTCGCATGGACTGAATGCTCCCCGCTGTCTCGATCAGGTCTGGACTGCCACGTCACCCCAAGTCCTGCCAGGGCTGCTGCCGGGCGAGAGGCTCGGGGGCGGAGTTGGCTGTGCGCGGTCGCCACTCGCTACTGCCACTCCAGCTCAACGTTCCCGATGCGCACCGTATCGCCGGGCTGAACTCCCGCCTCCTCCAGCGCCTGCCACACACCCGTCGCCTTGAGGATGCGCTGGAAGCGATCGACGGCCTCCTCGTTGCCCCAGGGCGTCATGGCAGCGGCCCGCTCGATGCGGGTGCCTCGCACGCGGAAGGCGCCATCCGGCTCCTGTGAGACGCTGAAGGCCTCCGGCCGCTCGTGAGGGCGGAGCACCGGTACAGCCTCAGCAGGCGCCTCTGCAGGCGTCATCTCCAGCAGCACGGCCGCCCTCCGCAGCAGGTCGCGCGTCCCCTCGCCGGTTGCCGCAGAGATGGCCATGACCTCGGCGCCAGCAGCCTCGAGCACCGCCCGCAGCTCGGGCAGGCGCTCGCGGACCTCGGGGATGTCCAGCTTGTTGAGGGCCACGATCTGCGGCTTGGCCGCCAGGTTCGGGTCGAAGAGCCGGAGCTCCTCATTGACCTGACGCCAGTCCCGCACCGGGTCCGGCGAGAGGCCATCGAGGAGATGGATCAGCACGCGGGTGCGCGCGATGTGGCGCAGGAAGGCGTGCCCAAGCCCGGCACCCGCATGGGCTCCCTCGATGAGGCCAGGAATGTCGGCAAGGACCAGCGACTGCTGATCCACTTCGGCCACGCCCAAGTTCGGTTCCAGCG
>JAIMBM010000612.1 GCA_023511475.1 Anaerolineae bacterium | reverse complement strand
TTTGGAGGACCGTGCGGCGATTCTGAGCCGACAGCGCGTTCTTGACGAACTGCTGCGTGATCGTCGACCCACCCTGCACAGCGCGGCGCCGTAACACGTCCTGCACGAGCGCGCGCAGGATGCCGACTCCGAAGAAGAAGCAGGCGATCGCCACGACGCCCCCAAGGACGGGCAGCCATACCATCATGTGTATCCCCCTTTGGCCAGAGCTCTGCAACGCTCACGATCCGCCGAGGAAAAATCCCCCCTCGGCGCGGCGGACGTAGACACAGTCATCCTCGACCCGGACGATCTCGACGACCTCGCCGGTGACGCCCGCGATGGTGACGCGATCGCCGATGGTGAACGCATCCTCGATGAGCAGAGCGATCCCCGTGAAGAAATCGCGGATCAGGTTCTGCGCGCCGAGTATCACATCCTCTTCGGCTGTAAAGAAGAGAGCGCGGTCGGGATGCTTTGCGCGCCCTCGTCGGACCTTGCGCAGAAGCCCGCCCCACCCCAAACGCAGACCAATCGTATAGTCCGGGCAGAAATGTTGCTGCGCGCCTATACCGAGGTCGAGGCCATACAGTTTCTCTGCTGCACGCAGGTGCTCATACGGGATGTCAGGATTCCAACTCAGCGGGCGCTGCTCGGTGAGGTCGAGCATCCAGCCTCCCGCTAAGGAGCTCATTGGGTCGATGTACACGGGATGAGCCTCGAGCAGGGCACGCATCGCCCGCCCGTTAGCCTCCGCGCCAAAGATGCCTCCGTCGGGTCGGCTGCTCTCGGCCCGGAATGCGCGGCCGAAGGGTAATGGGATCCTGCCGGTGTCATCACCATCCATCCGGCCTACGGCGCCCTCGTCTCGCATTCGCTGCTGCTTGATGCGTGTGTGCTCCAGTTTGGTCGCGCGGAGCGCCGCCAGTCGTTCCTTGTAGCCCAGCGTATCCATGCTCCCCCAAGACCGAGCCACTGGATCGTTTATCACCCGGTCGGTCTAGGATTTGACTGATCCCAGCGTCAACCCCGTGACAAAGTACCGCTGGAGCAAGGGGTACACCATGATGATCGGAGCAGACATGAAGACGATAAAGGCACAGGCCAGGCCCTCTGGCGTCACGTCATACATGGCACGCAGCCGGGAGGCCATGTCGGTCTGCTCCTGGAAGCTGGCCATAAGGCGGTTGTAGGCGTAAGCCTGCACTGGCCACGAAGTGCTTGTACGCAGAAAGAGGATTGCGTCAAACCAGGAGTTCCAGTGGCCGACAGCAGAGAATAGAGCTATCGTGGCCAGTGAAGGGGTCGAAAGGGGCAAATACACGCGAAACAGCAGATCAAGAGGGGTTGCCCCGTCCATAACCGCCGCCTCGGCCAATTCGGATGGCAGGCCACGAAAGAAGTTGATAGCCAATATCACAAAGAAGACGTTCAAAGAGCCCGGGACAATGAGGACGGCGAACTTGTCATACAGGCCGAGGTTTCGGATAGAAAGGTAATAAGGGATCAACCCTCCGCTGAAAAGCATGCTGACCAGCATGAGGACTTTCAACAGCGTGCGTCCTGGCAGGTGCTCTCTCTCCTGCGAAAAGGGGAAGGCCGTGAACACGGTCACGAGGAGTGTGAGGCTGACGCCAAACAGCACGCGCAGCAACGATATGAAGCAAGCGCGCAAGAACTGAACATCGGTGACAAAGATGTACCGATAGTTTTCCAGGTGGAAGCCTACAGGCCATATGCCGACGCGGTGCCCTGCTACGGCGCCATAGCTGCTCAGAGAGGTCGCCACGACGTTGAGAAAGGGCAGCAAGCAGGCCAGCCCCAGAATGCCCAGAATGAACACGATGCTGCTCATCACGATGCGGTCTAGGAAGGTACGGCTCTCGACCATACTCGCCTCAGAAGATGCGATAGTCGGCCAACCTGTCGGCCAGCCAATACGACGTGAGAATCAACACAAGGCCCAGTGTGGACCGCAGCAGGCCAAGCGCTGTCGCCAGGCTATACTGCGCCTCCAGCACGCCTGCCCGATAGACAAAGGTGTCGATAACATCGCCCGTGGAGTACACCAGCGGATTCTGTAGGATGAGAATCTGCTCAAAACCGGCGTTCAGGATGTTCCCGAGGTTGAGGCACGACATGAGGACGATAGTAGGTGTGATGCCCGGTACGGTAACGGCCCACAGGCGCGCCCACCGGCCCGCGCCGTCGACGGCAGCCGCCTCGTACAGTTCAGGGTTTATGGCAGTGAGCGCCGCTAGGTAGATGACGGAGCCAAAGCCGAACTCCTTCCACGTCTCGGTGCCAATAAGAGTCAAAGGGAAGAGCCTGGGATCGGTCAGAAAGCGGACCGGCTGCAGGCCCAGGTAACCCAGGGCAGAGTTGACTAGGCCCGTCGACGAGAGGACCCTGAGTATGATGCCACCCACGACTACCCATGAGAGAAAATGCGGGAAAGTCGTGACCGTCTGCACCGCTCTCCTGAAGTAGGAGTTTGAGACCTGGTGAAGTAAAAGCGCAAAGGCGACAGACGCAACCTGACCGCTGACGATCTTGCCCACCGCGATCAGGATCGTGTTCCTGAACACAGCGCCGCCATCGCGCATCGTGAGCACGTCGGTGTGCCATTACAGGCGCTCGGTGAAGCCGCCATGGCCGGTGTCTTATAAACAACTCCGCGCCC
>JAIMBM010000611.1 GCA_023511475.1 Anaerolineae bacterium | reverse complement strand
CGCGGGGATCGAGTCGCTCGACCAGGGCATCCTGATAGATGCGCTGGCCGAGGCGGGTGATTTCGACCCCCTGCAGCTGGCCATCGGGCACGTCCGGCACGTTGACGTTGAGCAGCCAGGGGCGACCGCCCGGCGCCTCCAGCAGTTGCTGCGCCAGCCTCGTCGCAAAGCGTGCTGCCTGACGGTAGTCGTGGGAAGGGCCCGCGCTGATGGAGGTGTCGAGCGAGATGGCAAAGGCCGAGATGCCCGCGATGGTCCCCTCCGCTGCGGCGGCAAAGGTGCCCGAGTAGAGGATATCGGTGCCGACGTTGGCGCCCTCGTTGATGCCCGCAACCACCAGGTCCAGGGGCCGACCGACGAGCCCGAGCACTGCCAGCGCCACGCAGTCGGAGGGGGAGCCGTTGGTCTGATACGCGGTCACGCCCTCCAGCAGCGCGACCTCGCTGGCGCGCAGTGGCTTGTGCATGGTCTTGGTATGGCCGACGGCCGACCAGTTGCGCTCCGGTGCGACGACGGCTACCTCGCCGATGTTGCGCAGGGCCTCGACGAGCGCGAGGAGCCCCGGCGCACGGATGCCGTCGTCGTTGCTCACCAGTATGCGGGGACGTCCGCTCAAAGGCCCGTCACCACCTCGTGCTTGAGATCAATACCGGCCAGTGGCGTGCCGGCTCGTCTCCGGCTGTTTGGCCGCCAGCCGCTGGCGCAGCATGCGCCGCAGCCGGTTGAATCGGCTCCGGTACTCGGCCGTGTTGATCGGCCCGGTCGTCATGATCAGGGCATCCTCCTGGTTATCGGAGTAGTAGCCCTTGCGTAGGCCGACGGTTTCAAAACCGTACTTGGCATAGAGCTTTTGCGCGGCGACGTTGGAGACCCGAACCTCAAGCGTGACCACGTTGGCATTGAGGCTGGCCGCCGTGTCGATCATCGTCGAGAGCAAGAGTTCCCCAACACCCCGTCGCCGCCAATCGGGGTGGACCGCCAGCGTGCAGATGTGGGCCTCGTCATGCATCATCCAGAAGCCGCCGTAGCCGACGATGGATGGGTCAATACCCTGGGTGTCCGTCCCGCGCTCGGTGGAGCGCGCGCGGGCAACAAAGTAGTGAGAGAGCGGGTTGGCCCGCAGCTCGTAGCCGTAGGCGTTGGATGACCAGGGCATGGTAAAGACCCTGCGCTCGATGGTGGCTACGGTCGGTACGTCGGACTGGCGCATGGGCTCCACATAGAACATCAGCTCATCTGAACTGCTCATGAACACTCCACAACCGGGGCGGCTGACTGCCCAACAGGGTGCGTGTGCAGGTAGATAGGGGCGAGGGCTGCCGGGTCGTCGCGCTCGTCCCGCTGCAGGCGTGCCCAACCGAGCTCAGCCAGAAAGCCGGCCCGGCGCAGCTGCGCCGCCGGCGACGCCAGCACGGCGTTCGAGCCCAGCACGCTCCGGATCAGCCGACCGAGGACCTCGTCGATCTCTCCGGCGAAGAGCGTACGCTCGCGGATGCCTGCCGCCACCTGCTCGCGCGTCACGAGGCGGTCTTTGCTGGTGCGCTGCCACTGGTCGCGGCCGAGACGGTAGTCGGCGATCACATAGCGGCCGCGGCCGATATCGAGAATGGCGCGCAGCGGCATGCGCTGTCCGACCAGCGCCTGTGCGAGCACATCGAGGGTAGGGATGCCCAGGATCGCAATGCCGCGCCCGACGGCGAGCCCTTTGGCCACGCTCAGCCCGATGCGCAGGCCCGTGAAGGAGCCTGGCCCGATGGCGACAGCAACCCCTCGGAGGTCAGCCGGCGTGGCGCCCTGCTGCGCCATCATCTCTGAGACCCGTGGCATCAGCTCGACCGAGTGGTTGTCGGCGGAGAGCCAGTTTGTCTCGGCGCGCACTCCCCTCTCGTCGTACAGCGCCACGCTCGCCTGCCGGGTGGCGGTGTCGAGGGCAAGCAGCATCACTCTTTCCCCCCATAGATATCGCGCGTCAGCTCGTTGACCAGAGCCTCGTAGCGCGCCCCTCTGGGCTGAAACATCAGCCCGCGTTTGCTGGCCTCAAGGTAGCGGAACGAGATCCACAGGTGCTCGATGGGCAGAATCTCGCGAATCCGCTCGGGCCACTCGATGGCCACCACACCTTCGCTGTAGAGGTACTCTTCCAGGCCAGAATCCAGGGCTTCTTGGGGTCCCGTGATGCGGTAGAGATCCAGATGGTAGAGCGGCGGCCGCCCAGGCGCCGTGCTGTAGACGCTCACCAGGACAAAGGTCGGGCTGACGACAGGCCCGGCAACGCCCATCCCCTCGCCGATGCCCTGCACGAAGGAGGTCTTGCCGCTGCCCAGCTCCCCCTCGAGGCAAAAGATGTCGCCGGCCTGCGCCCGCATGCCAAGCCGGGCGCCCAGCCGCCGGGTCTGCGCCACACTGTGGCTGATGATGTCCAGGGTGTTGGGCCTCAAGATCGGAGACACCGCCAGCCCTCTTCCGCCGCCGAGCGAACTGCTCGCCGAATTATAGCCAAGCACAGCTCGGACCGCAAGTGCTTCGCGACATGTCTCACTGTTCGGACTCGCATCCTGGCAGCGCCGGCTGCCACTAGTTGCCCCCACCCCGCTCCCCTCCCCCAGGCGGGCACGCCGTGCCCGCCTGGGGGAGGGGCCATTCTCTAAGGGTGTCCCGGGGTCTGGCGC
>JAIMBM010000610.1 GCA_023511475.1 Anaerolineae bacterium | reverse complement strand
CTGATGTGTTTTAGATACAGAAGGAGGAGGGGTTGCTCCGAGACCCCGTCGCCGGGATGGCACCCGGCGGCCACTGCACGGAATCGAGGGGCACGCTCCCAAGGGCAGGTCGAGCCCGTTATACCCTTCTCTCCGCCCTTGAGGCGCAGGCGCGGTAGGGCAAGGGGTGGGCCCACTTCGGCGTCCAGGTTTTGACCCGATAGTCGAGCCGGCTATAATGGGGTGCGGTGCCCGCTCGGGCACCGCTTTTGTCTGTTCGGACGGAGGCTGACCTTGCCGAAAGAGGGCCGGAGGACGATGGTACACCCATTTGCGCTGCTGCTGGGGGCTGTCTGCCTGGGCGTTGTGGGGCAGCTCCTCATGAAGAGCGGCATGAACCAGGTCGGGGCCATCGAGCGGTTCGCCCTGGGCGCTCTCCTGCGCATCTTTTCCAACCCCTTCGTGATCCTCGGCTTTGCCAGCTATGGCATCTCCTCCATCTGCTACCTGATGGCTCTCTCCAGGCTGGACTTGAGCGTGGCCTATCCGACCGCAGGCCTGGGATACGTGATGGTGCTCCTGATCTCGTCCGTCGTGCTTCGCGAGCCCGTCACCCCCCTGCGCTGGCTGGGGGTGCTCCTCATCTTTGCCGGCGTGTGGCTGGTCGGGCGTTCGTGACCGAAGCCGGGCCTGCGCCATCACTGTATCTGAGGTGCCCACGATGTCTGGCCGACTGCTCTACGACGATCACGTCCACTCTCGCTTCTCCTGCGATGCCCGCGACTCGCTCGAGTCGCTGTGCGACGCTGCCCGAGAGCAGGGGCTTGCGGGCCTTACCCTGACCGATCACTTTGATACCGAACCCTCGGACCCCGGCTACGGGTGGTACGACTATGACCGTACGCTGCTGGAGGTCGAGCGGATCCGCCAACAGACGGGGCCGGGCTTTTCTCTCCTTCTCGGTGCCGAGATATGCTTCCAGACCCCCTTCGCGCCGCGCATTGCTGACTTTATACGGTCCTGCCCGCTGGATTTCGCCCTCGGCGCGGTGCACTATGCGAGGCACGAGTTCATCGATCCGGCGTACTTTCGCCGACACGATGTCCACAGTGCCTATGAAGCCTACCTCGAGGCCGTCGAAGAGCTGGTTCAGAGCGGCCTTTTCGACTCCCTGGCGCACCTCGACATGCCCAAGCTGCACAGCACACCGGTCTACGGCCGCTTCGCCCCGGAGCACTTCTGGGAGCAGATCGAGCGCATCCTGCAGCTCTTGATCCGCAAGGGGATGGCGCTCGAGCTGAACACCAAGGGCTGGCGTCAGTTGCCCGGCGAGTCGTACCCGGGTGAGGCCATCCTGCGGCGGTATGTGGAGCTTGGCGGCACGCGCATCACCATTGGGTCCGACACGCACGATGCCGCGCACCTCGGGTATGGCATCGAGCGGGCGCACGTGCTGGCAAGGCGCCTGGGTCTCACACACCTCACACGATACGTGCAGCGCAGGCCGCAGCTCGTGCCGCTGGCAGAGGGGCTGGATGCCGGGGCCGCCAGCATACAAGTCTGAACAGTCACTGCGCGAGGTGCAAAGACCTGCCACTCCCAGACGGCAGCCGGGCACTCCGCTGCGCCAACCGCCGAAGACGGTCCCGTGCCAGCCGGGTGTCGAGCACGTACCGCGGCAGCGAGGCCGCCGGGCCCGTAGCCGCCAATGGAGCCTGTGAACAGCAGGGGCGTCGGGGGCACTGCCGCATCGCTGGCGGGCGGATCGGGTCCGGGGCGGGGTGTTGCGCGGGGGCAGGTGCCGCAGGCGACCGGACGCGGCACGCCGCTTGCCTGGGGGGCCTGCCAAAGCGTGGCATGGTTCCCCCCTGCCCGGGCCGTTGACAGGGGCCACCGCGTGGCCCTATAATCCCCGAAGCATGGCGGGCCCGGCCCGCCGAAGGAGTCGGTTATGGACCTGCAGTGGCTGGCCTGGGCCCAAAAGCTCGAGGCGCTGGCGCAGAGTGGCCTGGCCTATAGCGAGAATCCTTTCGATCGCGAGCGCTACGAGGCGGTGCGCAGGGTCGCCGCCGAGATGGTCGCCGGCTGCACCGGCGCAGACCCGGCCCTGGTGGACGAGCTTTTCGCCGGGCAGGCGGGCTACGCCACGCCCAAGGTGGACGTGCGTGGCGTCGTCTTTCGCGACGATGCCATCCTCCTGGTGAAGGAGCGTACCGACGGGCGCTGGACCCTCCCGGGGGGCTGGGCGGATGTCGGCGAATCGCCGGCCGAGGCGACGGAGCGCGAGGTCTATGAGGAATCCGGATACCGGACCCGTGCGGTCAAGCTGCTCGCGCTCTACGACCGCAACAGGCACGGTCACACCCCCTACATCTTTCACATCTACAAAGTCTTTTTTCGCTGCGAGCTCTTGGGTGGCGAGCCAACCCAGAGCATCGAGACGGACGGCGTTGGCTTTTTCCGAGAGGACTCTTTGCCAGAGCTCTCCCTCGGCCGCGTGACCCCGGATGAGATCGCCCGCTTCTTCGAGCACCTCCGTCATCCGGATTGGCCGACGGATTTCGACTGATCCGGTGCCGCTCGCCAACGACATGGGTAGCAGGTGGTTACGTTGCGACTGAAGTCTGTGCTGTTCGACATGGATG
>JAIMBM010000609.1 GCA_023511475.1 Anaerolineae bacterium | reverse complement strand
AGCAGAACGCGCGCTGCCACACTGCCGCCGCTGGCGGGCAGCGCAGCCCTCTCCTGCGCCCCCAGGCGCCCCAGCATCGCCTCGACCGGGGCCGGGACTTGGCGCGCCACGAGGTACAGCGCCGGCCGACCCGCTGGGAGGAGCAGCGCCTCATGGCCACCCTGGCCAAGGAACGTGACCTCGAGCTCGGGTCCGAGCAGGTAGCTCAGGATCGCCGGCGTCTGCTCGCAGGAAACGTCGGTCCCCTCGACAATGGCCCACACGTCGTCGACCCCGGTCGCCGCAGCCTCGCGACGCACCATGGTTGTGATGGCGAGCCAGGAGCGAAGGGGCACGCCGTATCCACCTGCGGTGTCGTGGGCGGCGACAAAGCTGAAGAGGTAGAACACGCAGTACACCTGCCAGATGACGACAGCCCCGAGCACAGCGCCGAGGCCACACCGTGCGATGCGTGCCCGGCTCCGGTGGCGCCCCTCGCGACCGGCCAGCGCCGTCCACGCCCGGTCGACGACGAGCGCCATGGCCACAAAGCCGGCCGGGTAGAGGATGATGAGATACTGCGTCTCCACACGGACGATGCCCGATGAGACGACGACCAGCGGGATGGCGAGCCACAGAGCCAGCAGGGTGTAGCGAGCCAGATGGGCCCTTCTTTCCGCGCGCAGCCATGCTTCAGCGGCCATCGCGATCACACCAGGGACGGCAAGCCCAAAGAGCAGCGCAGCCAGGCCATCCAGAGCTCGCAGCGGGCTGTGAGCAGGGGCGAAGGAAGTGAAGGCAGCCCCAGCCAGCGCCCCGAGGTGGCGCCCAGAGTGGAGCCAGGCCGCAACCTGCAGGGCCCCGGGCCCAGGCGCTGCAGCGCTCCCGCCCCGCATCACCGTCTGCACCAGGGCCTTCATACCCTGCAACTGTGCGAGTTGAGCGTGGAGGTAGGGCACAAAGAGAAGCAGAGCCAGTCCTGCACCGGTCAAGAGGTGCCCCCAACGCACCTCCCGCCGCCAGCCTAGGATACAGACGACCAGCAGCAACGCCAGCGGCAGCGGCGAGAAGGTGATCAAGAGCATGATGCCCAGCGAGAGTACGGCAACGAGCCACCCCCAGGCCGCCCGATCGATGATGGCGGCGTGCAGCGCGTACAGGCACAGGACGAGAAAGGGCGCCAGCACGTCGGCGGTGAACACTTTACGCGAGAACACGATGGCCCAGGGGTTTGCTGCAAAGAGGGCCGCCGCGATGAGCGCTACCCGCAGGTTGTAGTACCGGCGCGCCAGAAGGAAACAGCCGCCTATGGCCGCAACGTTGAGCAGGGCGATGAACCCCGACGCCAGGCGCGGGTCGCGTCCAAAGAGGAGTGGAACCGCCATGAGCAGGCTCATCATCGGCGGTTTCGCGATTCCGACGGAGGCCTGCGAGCCGACGGCGGGCAGGCGGCGCTCCTCCAGGATTCGCAGGGCGCGCAGAAGGTGCCCGACCTCGTCGCCCTTGAACTCGATCAGGTCAAGGCACGTCAGGCGCGTGAGCGCTGCAAGAAGGACGACGCCCCACAGCGCGAGATTGGCAGGCTCGGTTGCGTACGCCCACACGGCGCACCCCAGGGCACGCAGGTCATGGCGACGGGCATCTGAGCTGTGAACGGGCACGCCCATGGCTCCTCCCTCTCGGTAGACCTCAGCCCTCCGGCCCTTCATGCGCCCATGTCTGCCGCACGGCACCGCCGATCATTGCGGCCTCGTCCTCCGGCGACCTCCGCGCTCCCCGCACCAGATGCACCAGGAACTCACGGTTCCCCGCCGGCCCGGCAATCGGTGAGGGCACAACCCCCTCGAGGCGCAGGCCGAGGCCCGCCGCCAGGTCCGCGACCCGCCCCAAGACGGCCACGTGCTGCTCCGGCCGGCGTACCACTCCGCCTCGCCCAACCTCGCCCCGCCCGACCTCAAACTGCGGCTTGGCCAGGGCGACGACCGCCCCCTCCTGCTTGAGCCAGCCGATGACCACCGGCAGCACCAGCCTCAGGGAGATAAAGGACACGTCAATCGTCACCAGATCGACCGGCTCGGGAAGCGACTGCAGGTAGCGCACGTTCGTGCGCTCCATGACGACGACCCGCGGATCCGTGCGCAGTGTCCAGGCCAGTTGCCCGTAGCCGACATCGATGGCGTAGACCCTGGATGCGCCTCGCTGCAGGAGGCAATCGGTGAATCCACCGGTCGACGCTCCGACGTCGGCGACTACCATGCCGCGTGGATCAATGCCAAAGGCGTCCAGGCCGGCTGCCAGCTTGATTCCACCACGGCTGACGTAGGGCAACCCGTGCTCGACCGTGACCTGGGCGTCGACGGGCACCCTCGTGCCAGGCTTGTCGACGGTCCGGCCGTCGACCCTCACCATGCCGGCGATGATGAGGGCCTGCGCCCGCGCCCGTGTCTCGGCCAGCCCGCGCTCGACCATGAGTTGGTCCAGCCGCACTCTGTCCATGGGAGGTAAGAATACCCAGGGTTGGCGGGGTGTCAAGGTGCCGGGCGCGGGCGTCCCCGCTGTCGACCGGCCGGACGCAGGCGCGCCCATCCGCCCGGCTCGGCCCCTCTCACACGGTGGTTCAGCGCCTCTATACCCTACTACAGCGAGCCAGCACAGTCTGCTGCCGGCTCCCAGGCGGGTCTGCCGTGGTG
>JAIMBM010000061.1 GCA_023511475.1 Anaerolineae bacterium | reverse complement strand
GCACTAAGACCGGCTGACGGCCGGGACCCTCCACCAGGCGAACGAACTGCTCCACCTGCTCTATGGTAGGGGGGGCGAAGCCCCCGGGGGGGGGGGGGGCCCGGCCCACCCCCCCCCCCCAACACCCCATGGAGAAAGGTCCAACTCCTTGTCAGCCCCCTCAAAGTGTGCTAGACTACCAGCCTCATTGCGGCAAGCATCACCGGAAAGGAGCCTTGCACAACGTGAAGAAGGGCAGAGTCTTCTCCGGCGCCAGGCCAACGGGCCGTCAGCACCTCGGCAACTATCTGGGCGCGATCCGCAATTATGTCGCCCTACAGCAAGACTATGACTGCGTCTACTGCGTGGTGGACCTACACGCCCTCACGACCCTTCGGGACACGCACGAGTTGCGCAGCAACACCTACGAGATGGTGCTCGACTGGCTGGCCGCGGGCATGGACCCGGCCGGAAGCATCATCTTTGTACAGTCCCAGGTGCCGCAAGTCACCGAGCTGCACACGATCCTCTCCATGGTCACACCCATGGGTTGGCTCATGCGCCTGCCGACCTTCAAAGAGAAGGTCCGCCAGCAGCCGGATAACGTCAACTACGGCCTGCTCGGATATCCGGTGCTCATGGCGTCGGACATTGCCCTCTACAAGGCCGATACAGTGCCCGTTGGGGAAGACCAGCTGCCGCACCTCGAGTTCGCCCGCGAGGTCGTGCGCCGCTTCAATGCCCAGTTCGGTCCCATCCTGATCGAGCCGCAGGCCAAGCTCAGCGAGGTCCCGCGCGTCCTCGGCCTCGATGGCGTCAACAAGATGAGCAAGTCGCTCAACAACCACATCGAGCTGGCCGCCTCACCCGAGGAAATCGAGCGGCGGGTCATGACGATGGTCACCGACCCGGCTCGCCGATACCGCACCGACGTCGGCAATCCGGATATCTGCAACGTCCAGACCCTGCACAGGCTGTTCTCCGGAAGCCCTGAGCGCATCGAGCAGATCGCCCACCAGTGCCGGCACGCCAGCATCGGCTGTGTGGCGCACAAGCGCGAGTTCGCTCGCGACCTCGCCAACGCGCTCGCGCCCTTCCGCGAGCGCCGGGCCGACCTGGAGAGAGATCCGGACCGGGTGTGGGACATCCTCTCCGATGGCGCCAGGCGCGCCCGCGAGATCGCGACCAAGACCATCGCCGAGGTGAAAGAAGCCGTCGGCTTACCCTGAGATGGGCCGTACCCACCTGACCCCACATTCACCGGCGCGGTCGACCAGGCGGCGGTCCGCAGTCCAGAGCTCGGCGCCGAGGCGTTCCGCCAGAGCAAGGTACTGAGCGTCGTACGCGGCAGCCTGCCCCAACCGCGATGCCCAGAGAAGAGCCGCACGATGTAGTTCGATGTCAGGGGCAACCCGGCAGAGGTTGAGTTGGAGGAGCTGCTCGAGCGCTCTGCTCGCCTCGTCGGAGGTCAACAGCCCTAGGTGCGTAGCCTTGGCGAGCGCCGACGCAAGCTCATACTCCCAGAGAAGAGGCACGTATATCCTCCTCGGGGACGAGGAGAGGCCCGCAAATCTGGCGCGAGCAGCCGAGGAATAGGGCAACTCGATGGCCAGAGCGAGAGCAACGTTGGCGTCGATGACTACTCGCTCTGGTCGCCCCGGCATGCTTCCTCCTGCTGCCGCTCGCGTTCCTTGCGTACCTCCGCGACCAGGTTCCCCTGATAGACCCCCGAGCGCTCGCGCACCTGGGCGCGGATGCGGTCCAACTCTGCAAGGGCTTCCTGCTGCCTGCGCGCCGCGCGTTCATCCAGTTCCTCGAGAGCATCGAGGCCGAGATCAAGTGCCTGCCGCGTCACGTCGGACAGGGTCCGCCCGCCGCGACGCGCCAGGCGCTCGAGCCGCTCGCGCTGCTTTGGGCTGATCAGGAACTGAGCGCGGACCATGGGCGCTGATCGCTGGGACATCCTCAACCTCCCCTGGTCACTATACATCGGTGGCTAAGTGTGTCAAGTGCCAGGGGTGCTCTGCCGCCTGTGTGAGGATGATTCGCCAACCGGGGGCTCACATCCTCACCAGAACCTTGAGGGCGCCCGGCGAAATCGCGCGCCGGAAAGCGGCAAGGCTCTCGCTGAGCGGGTACTCGCTGTCGATCAGCGACTCGACGTCGACGAGCCTGCGCGCCAGCAGCCTGAGCGCAGGCGCGAAGGGTCCACAGCGCGAGCCGATCAGGCTGATCTCGTCGACCACGACCATTGTCAGGTTCAGAGGGCTCTCGGCGTGCAGGGTGCTCTTGAGCACCAGGCAGCCCCACGGGCGGACCAGCCGTCGCGCCATCGCCAACCCCTCCGGCCGGCCCGTGCACTCCACGACCAGGTCTGCCGCGGCAACCCCGGCAGCCGCCAGGTCCAGCTCGTCATGCACCCGAAGGGTCGGTATGCCCCGGCGCCTCAGGATGCCGAGCTTGCGCTCGTGCCGGCCCAACACGAGCAGGTCGCAGCCCGTCAGTGCCAGCACCTGTGCCACCAGAAGGCCCAGCTTCCCGTCGCCCAGCACAATCACCCGTTCCGTCGGGCGGACATGCGCCTGCTCGGTGATCTCGAGAGCAGCGGCGAGCGGCTCCACAAACACCGCCTGTCGGTCCGACACCGCCTCGGGCACCTCGTGCAGGTTTTCCACAGGCAGCACGGCGCACTCGGCGATCACCCCGTCGTGCCCGGCGATCCCTATCGTCGTCCGGTTCGGGCAGTGCGTCGGTCGGCCCGCCCGGCAGGTCGCGCACGCCCCGCAGGCGCAGTTGATCCCGCCAACGACTCGCTTTCCGACCCATGTCGGATCCGGTGCCTGCTCCACCACCCCCACGAACTCGTGCCCGAGCACGCCGCGGAAGCCCATGTAGCCCCGCGTGATCTCCAGGTCGGTGTTACAGATGCCGGCCAGCCTGACCCGCACCAGAGCCTCGCCCGGCCCCGGTTGTGGCTCGGGGTGCTCCTCGTCGACGCGGAGCTCACCGTCAAAGACCAGCGCCTTCATGCTCTTCCTCTCCCCCCTCGCTCAGCCGCTGCAGCAGCCGCTCCAAGGCCTCGATCCGCCCCTGTGTGAGCGGATGGGGCGGCAGATAGGCACAGGGCTGCGACTCGCGGATCGAGACCTCGAAGGTCCCGATCCGCCGCGCCAGCTCAACAATCTCCGTCTTGTCCATGCCGATCAGGGGACGGAGGATCGGCAGCGGCACGCCATAGGAGATCACCGCCAGGTTCTGCAGGGTCTGGCTGGCGACCTGCCCCAGGCTCTCGCCGGTGACAATGGCGCTCGCATTGTACTCTGCCGCCACCCGCGCCGCTTCCAGGAGCAGAGTCCGCTTGCACATCAGGCAGGTCCAGCGCTCCTCGCCCAGGTCCCGCAGGCGCCGGTAGATGGGCCCGAAGGCCTCGGTCTGCTCCCGCATCACCGGCAGCATCCGCCAGCCGTAGGACCAGCGCCCAAGCACGTTCACGTTGTCGAGGAACTTGGCGGCCTCGATGTCGTTGTGCCGGAAATGCAGGGGGATCACATGGCAGCCGCGCTTCATCATCAGCCAGGCCGCCACTGGAGAGTCGATCCCACCCGAGATGAGCGCGACTACCCGCCCCGCGACCCCCACCGGGAACCCGCCCGGGCCCGGATAGACCCGCGAGTACAGCAGCACCGTCTCGCGCGTCACCTCGACGCCGATCGTCAGGTCCGCCCGGTCCGAAAGGTCCACCCGCGCGCCGGTCGCCTGAACGACGGCCGCCCCGAGCACGCGTCCGATCTCTGGCGAGCCATGGGGAAAGCTCTTGTCGGCGCGGCGCGCCGCGATGCGAAAGCTTTGCCCGGGCCCGAGGCCAGCCGCCTCCGCCTGCCGCACCGCCTCTTGCGCCATCGCCTCCAGGTCTCGGGGCGCCTCGGTCGCCGGGCTGAGCGACACCAGCCCAAAGACCCGCTGCAGGGGCGCAAGCGCCTCCTCAACCTGCCCGGTATGCACGAATAGCCGGCTGCCGACGGACTCGACCTGCCCTTCGATCCTGTTTTGCCTCAGACAGTCGCGCACGTTATGTCGTAGCCTGCGGATGAAGAGCGGGCGATTGGCACCCTTGAGCGCCAGCTCGCCGTAACGCAGCAGTATCAGCCCCACGCACTCTACTCCCTCTGCCGCAGCAGCCCCGCCATCGCCAGGCCTGGCTCTGGACAAAAGGCGAGGGCCAGGTGCCCCCGGCCCTCGCAGCGTGCCGCCACTCTTCGCAGCGCCTGGCAGCGAGTCGCTCGCTCAGTCTGCCGGCGCGCTCTCCCTTCCGACTATTGCACCGCAGGCTGCCTGCGAAGCTGGCGGAAAAAGCTCCTGATCTCACCCTTCTCCCAGACGACGAGCAGGGGCACGGCGTTGAAGATCGACGAGTAGCTCCCGCTGAGCATGCCTATCAGCATCACCGCCACAAACTGCTTGATCGTGGCCCCGCCAAAAAACAGGATGGCGATGAGGACGAACATCGCATTGAGCTGCGTGGCCAGCGAGCGGTGCAACGTCTCCAGCAGGCTGCGGTTGACAATCAGCTCATATGGCTCCCCGCGCCGCTTGGGGACATTCTCCCGGATCCGGTCAAAGACCACGATGGTATCCTGCACGGAGAAGCCGATGACGGTGAGCAGGGCGGTGAGGAAGAGTGCATCCGCCTCCCAGCCCGCAAGGAGACCCATCAGCGAAAACAGGCCGACCGCGACGAGGATGTCATGGAGCATCGCCGCCAGCGCGCAGACGCCATAGCGGAACGCATTCGGCACCTTACGGAAGGCCATCACAATGTATGCCAGAATGCCCAGCGCCGCCACGACCACGGCAGCCACCGCAGCCCGCGTCACCTCACGGCCAACCGACGGGCCCACCGTCTCGAAGCGCAGCTCGGTCAGGCTGCCGAACCGCCTTTCCAGCGCCGCCTCTATGGCCAGCTTGGTCTCGGCCTCAATCGTCTTGGTGCGGATCACGACGGTCCGGCCGTCGCCCACAGTCTGCACGCGGGGGTCCGCTATCCCCTCGCTCTCCACGACCGCCCGTACGTCACCGGGGAGCACCGCCTGCTCGAACTCGACCTCGAGGAGCGAACCGCTCGTGAAATCGATGCCAAGTCGCACCGGCGCCCCGTACCGGGCGAACGACACTCCGATCGCCACCAGCCCCGGAATGATGATCAGCGCCGAGAGCAAGAAGTACCACTTGCGCTTGCCGATTATGTCGAGCATCCCTTGTCCTCCATCCCTCCCGGTGCCGCCGCCTATACGCCCAGCAGCCAGGGCTTTTCCCGCAGAGGCTCGCCCATGAGGGCAAAGGCTGCACGGATGAAGGTGCGAGTCACTGTCACCGCCGTGAACATGCTGACGACGACCCCCAGGAAGAGCGTGACCGCAAACCCCTTCACCGCGCTGGCACCGTAGGTCGAGCCAAACCAGAACAGGATGCAGCAGGTGATGAGGGTCGAAAGGTTCGAATCCCGAATGGACGTCCACGCCCGGCTGAAACCGGCTTCGATGGCCGAGCCGAGGCTCCTGCCGTGACGCAGCTCCTCCTTCATGCGCTCAAAGATCAGGATATTGGCATCGACCGCCATGCCGACCGAGAGGAGGAAGCCGGTCAGGCCCGGCAGTGTCAACGTGACCGGGATGAGCTTGAACAGGGCGAAGGTCACCATGGCGTACATGATGAGCGCCAGGTCCGCCAGAGCCCCGGGCAGGCGGTAGTAGACCAGCATGAACAGCAGGACGACAACCAGGCCGATCACACCGGCGCGGGTTGTGCGGGCGACCGAGTCCTGCCCCAGCGTCGGCCCGACCGTCCGGCGCTCGACCACTTTGAGGGGCACCGGCAGGGCACCGTACTTGAGCTGCACGACCAGCGCCCTCGCCTCGGCCAGGGTGAACTTGCCCGTGATCCGACCCTGCCCTTCGGTGATTCCCGTCTGAATCTGCGGGCAAGAGATGACGACGCCATCCATGGTGATGGCCAGGAACTTGCCGACGTTCGCCCGCGTGTGCTCGGCAAAGACCTTGGCGCCCTCGGGGTTCAGCACAAAATCGATCTCGGGCTTGCCATACTCATCGGTGCCGAGCGAGACCGACTTGAGGTCTTTTCCAGTGAGGACGGTCCGGTACACAGGCTCCTCAGGCGTAGGACCCGGTGTGGCCTCCTGGGCCGGGGCTGACGGCGTGGCAGTCGCGTCGCCTGCAGCGGCCGTTGGGGTCACATCGGCTGCCGGAGCAGAGGGGGTCGAGTCTGGCGTCGCCAGAGGCGTTGCACCTGTGGTGGGCGTGACCTCCGGGGTGGGGCTTGCTGTCTCGGCGCCCCCAACGGCGCTGCGGCCCGTGGTATTGACAGCCGTGCCCGGCTCAAGATCTATGCTCACCCAAACGATGAACTCGAGCAACCCCGTGCCGCGCAGGGCCTGTACCGCCTCGTCCGGGTCCGCGACGCCGGGCAGCTCCACCAGGATGCGCCGGTTGCCGACGAGCTGCACGTTGGGCTCAACCACACCCAGCGCGTTCACGCGGTTCTCGGCAATGGCGCGGGCCGCGTCCATCTGCTCGCGTGTCACAGCCTCGGAGGCCGGGACGTCAGCTTCGAGCAGCACCTGCACGCCGCCGCTCAGGTCCAGACCCTGCCGAACCTTGATGTCCCGGTCAATGCCGAGCCCGAGCGCATGAAAGTGAATGCCCGGGTTGGCAGGCCATACCACCCAGGCCACAAACACCGCCACCGCCACGATGGCGGCCAACAACCGCTTGTCGCGCGCACGCATACCGATGTGACTCCTCCCGTGCCCTACCCACGGCCTGCGCGTCGGTGTGCCCTCCATCGGCCACGACTGCAGTTGGATGCACGGCGGGCCCCCGGCCAGAGCAAGCCATGAGGCAGCCCTGCCCCTCACGGCAGCAACCCTTCGCCCGGCGCACCCGTCAGACGCCGAATCACAACTACGCTCGCCGGCGAAGCCCGCCAGGCGAGCAAGCAGAGATTATACCGGCCAGACACCGGGGTGTCAAATATGTCACGTTCGGCGATGCTCGCTGTGCTGCTCCGTGCTCAGCGTGCTACCACGCCCCCGTGCCCGTCGGCCTGTACCCCTCGAGATAACTGAGCACCGCCTGCCGCACCTCATCCACCGTCAGCCCATCCGTCTCCAGGTACAGGTCGCAGTTCGCCCGCGCCAGGGCCAGGCGCTCGCGCTCGGCCTCCAGGACGCGCTCGTCCCAGCGCACGCCGAGGCGGCGCGATACCGTTTGCGCGCCGGCATCCAGGTAGATGAGCACGCGAGGCCTGCCACGGCGGGACCACAGGGTCGGCACATAGGAGTGCTCTTGCACACACTCCCGCGCCCGATACCCCAGGGCGCGGAGCCCCTTCACGAGCGTGCTCTTGCCGGCTCCGCATACCCCGACCACGACAATTGCATCCTCCACCGATCGGTCCGCCATCACGCGCCTCCCGGCGGAGCCATGTCACTCTCAGCTCTGCAGAGGAAGCCGCAGGTTCAGGCGGCGCACCCCGTCGCACCCGCCTCCCGGGTACACGCCGACCACTACGATGCTGGTGTCGTCCTCGGACCGGCCGCGGTCCAGCTCCAGCGCGCGCGCCAGCAGCCGGTCCGCCAGCTCCTGCGCCGGAAGCGGCCCCCACCCCGCCACGAGCGCGAGCCACTCGTCGGCCGCCATCGCCTCGCCGTGCCGCTGCCCGGCCTCGAGCAACCCATCCGAGAAGGCCACGGCCCGCAGCCCCTCCTGCACGGGCACCTCGACGATGACCGGCTTGGTCCCGGGACGAAGCCCAACTGCCTCCGACTCTTCACCGAGCACGCGGCCCCCTTCCGGCTCCAACAGCAGCACTGGGGGCCCATTGCGCGAGATGACGAGGGTATGCGACGCCAGGTCCAGCGAGAGGATGATCAGGTCTGCAGCGACCTGCCCGCGCCGGTGCGTCCGCAGATAGTCGTGGGTGGCACGTGCGGCTGCGCCGTCGCGCACCCCCTCTCCCAGGAGCGAGATGGCCTTGCGAGCCACCAGGTTGGAGATCAGCTTGGCGGGCCGGCCGCTGCGCTGACCATCAGCCAGAACCACCGAGAGGCCTCCATGGGGCCTCTCGACCACCTCGACTGTGTCCCCGCTTTCGCTCTGAGCGTATTTGCGGACCTTCGCTACAGCTGCCTGAAACTCCATGTCGTCGTGCCTTGATGCCCCTCGCGCGCAGAGGGTGCCGATCCCATCACCTGCCGACTAGCGGGCGCCAGCCTGCAGCGGGCCCCCTCCTTCGAGCAGCCGCCGGGCGCGCGCCAGCGCATCCTCCCGCGACCTGACCTCGCCTGCCGCCTGCGCCTCCCGGATGCTCTCGAGCAGCTCACCCACCTGTGGGCCGGGGCCAAGGCCCAGCGAGGCCATCAGCTCGTGCCCATCGATCAGCACCGGTGGCTCCACAACCTGCTCCCGACGCTCGAAGTAGGCTTCCAGCAGCGCCCGACTCAGCGCC
Organism: Anaerolineae bacterium; assembly: GCA_023511475.1. Classification (GTDB taxonomy): domain Bacteria; phylum Chloroflexota; class Anaerolineae; order SpSt-313; family SpSt-313; genus SpSt-313. The sequence continues at coordinate 1,535 of JAIMBM010000061.1, read as the reverse complement.
AGGTGCCGCCGCCAGTGCTCGCGCTCCAGACCCTCGCCGCGGGTCGCCCAGTGGTCTGCCAGGGAGAGCAGAATGGTGTCGACGCCAGCGGCCCTCGTGTCGCGAAAGAAGCGGTAGATCGCCCGCTCGGATGGGGCGGGGCCCATCTCCCGCACCAGTTGCCCCGGCCGCATGTGGCTGCTTACGACAGTCCGGACTCGGTCCGTCTCAGCGCCCGAGTAGCAGAGGCGCCGCGTGACCGTCGCTGCGATAGAGCCGCCGAGCACGTCGTGCCCCAGCAGCCTCTCTTCATCGCCTGCGCCCTCCTGCCTTGCCGCACTCTTGCCCACATCGTGCAGCAGCGCAGCCAGCAGGAGCAGGATGGCCGCATCATGGCCCCCAGGCAACACCTCCGCCATATGCTCCGAGATCGGCAGGCGGTAGGGCGCCAGCGCAGCTGTCAGCATCTGGCCCGGCCAGGCCTCGTCGGCCCAAATGGCGCCCCGGAGCCAGCGCACTATCCGGTCGGCGATCTCCACACTGTCGAGCGAGTGGTCCCAGGCGCTTCCAGCCCTCCACGCAGCCGCGGGGACCGCCCGCAGGGGCTCAATCTCAGGTATCACGCGGGCGAGGAGTCCCAGTTCGTCCGCCAGACGAAGCGACTCCGCCGGTCGGACTTGGGCGAGGATCAGCGAGAGCTCATCGCGCACCCGCTCCCGCGACACCGCATCGATCAGCTCCGCATCACGCTCGATCCAGGATGCCGTCTCACCCTCGAGCTCGAACCCCAGCGACGCCCGGAGACGGACAGCCCGGAGCATGCGCAGGGGGTCCTCACGGAAGCTATCGACCGACACAGCACGCAACAGGCGACGCTCCAGATCCCGACGCCCGCCTGCCGGATCGATGACCGCGCCCTCGGGCCCACGCCAGGCCCGCGTTGGCACAGCCAGGGCGTTCACCGTAAAGTCGCGTGCCAGCAGATCGGCCTCGATAGAAGGGGCGCGGAGCATCGCAAAGTCCAGATAGATGACATGCCGGGGTTCCCCCACGAGGACACGCGCCGTGTCCCGCTCCCTGTCGAGCACTACCAGGTCGCCACCGACGGTGTCGGCGACGACGCGGGCCGTCGCGATGGCGCCGGCAGGCACAACGAAATCGATGTCGCGCGTCTCTATCCCGAGCAGGTGGTCGCGCACCCAGCCGCCGACGAGCCAGCTCTCGTCATGCCGGGCCTCAACCACCGGCAACGTCCTGGCCAGGAGCTCTTCGGCCAGCACTCTTTCTGCCACCATGCTGCTCCTACGAGTCAGGCTCCACCACACGGCGGAGCCTGGATTGCCACAGATCGCCAGTCCTCCAGGGGTAGTTCAGGGGCGGACAGGCGGTTGCGTGCGGGGCGCTAGCCCCCGGCCAGTATTCCGCGAACGGGAAGGTGGCATGTCATCGGCCATTGCATCGCTCCGCCCCCTGCGGTCGGGCCGCCAGACGGCGCCTGCCCGAGCCCGAACCCAGCCCCGAAGGGGCTTCGCCGCTCTTCAGCGCGGGGCTTTCAG
>JAIMBM010000608.1 GCA_023511475.1 Anaerolineae bacterium | reverse complement strand
GGGGGGGGGCGGCGCGCCCGCGCCAAAACCCCCTTTTTTTGCATTCCCCGCCCCGGCGGGGGGGGGGGGGGGGCGCGGGGTAGGGGCGCTTGCGGAAGAGAGGACGCTGGCCTCCCTTAAGCTAGCGCCTATGGGGAGATGGGGTACCCCTCCTGAGGAACGGCAATCGGGGCAGCTTGCCCGCACCTGAGCCCCCTGGACACGGGGTATTCCTTGTCCTCTCCCCCCAAACTAGATATAATGTGGCGTAAGGCGGCCACGGTGGTGGCCGCAGCCAGTGGTATCCGTCAGGTCCAGGGCCAGGGGGCAGGCCGGCTCCGCCCTGGGCCCCCTTATGTTTCCAAGGAGTGCCTTTTGCGGTGATCACCATCCCCCGCCCAGAGTATCCGCGCCCCCAGATGGTCCGCGACGAGTGGCTTAACCTCAACGGCCCCTGGGAGTTCGAGTTCGACGACGAGGACATCGGCCTCCGGCACGGCTGGCATGAGCCCGACCGGCGTCTGAGCCGCGAGATTCTGGTGCCGTTCCCCTTCGAGGCACGCGCCTCAGGCATCGGCGACCCGTCCGCCCACAAGGTCGTCTGGTACCGGCGCGAGTTCGCCCTGCCCGACGCCTGGAGTGGCCGCCGGGTGCGCCTGCACTTTGGTGCCGTCGACTATGAGGCGACGGTGTGGATCAACGGCCAGCTCGTCGGAACACACCGCGGCGGCTTCACCGCCTTCTGGTTCGACATCACCGATCACCTCCGGCCAGGCCTGAACGTCGTGACCGTCCGCGCCTTCGATGATCTGACGCCAGACCAGCCCCGCGGCAAGCAAGCGCTGACCGAGCGCTCGCACGGCATCTGGTATACCCGCTGCTCCGGCATCTGGCAGACGGTGTGGCTGGAGCCCGTCGGCGACGTCTGCATCGAGGAGTGGCAGGCCCGCTCCGACCTCGAGCGAGGCGAGGTCGAGATCAGCGTGCGCACAGGCCACGCCGGCACCTTTACCTTGCACGTGACCGCCCGCTCCGACGAAGAGACCGCGGGCGAGGCCATCTGCACGGTCAGCGGCGGGCGCGGCAGGGTGCGCCTCCGCCTCGACCCGCTGCGCCCCTGGTCGCCGGCGCAGCCGCACCTCTACGACCTCACGCTCACCCTTCTCGACTTGGGGCGAGAGCAGGACCGCGTCCGCGCCTACCTCGGCCTGCGGGAGGTCAGCGTGCGCGAGGGCATGGTCACGCTCAACGGCGAACCCTGCTATCAGAAGCTGGTTCTGGACCAATCCTACTGGCCCGACGGGGTGTACACCGCTCCATCCGATGACGCCATACGCGCCGAAGTCGAGTGGGTACTGCGCCTCGGGTTCAACGGCGTGCGCAAGCATCAGGTCTCCTCTGATCCCCGTTTCCTGTACTGGGCGGACCGGCTCGGGCTGCTCGTCTGGCAGGATATGCCCGGGCAGACGCTGAGCGTGCCGGGGAGCCCCCATGTGCGGGCCACCGGGCAGGCCGAGGCCAATCTGATCCGCGAGCTGGCCGAGCTCATCCGTCAGGGGCGCAACCACCCTTCGATCATTGCCTGGGTGCCCTTTAACGAGACGTGGGGCCTCTACGGCATATCCCACGACCCGGCAACACAGGCCTTCCTCCGCGATGTCGTGCGCCTGGTGCGGGACCTCGACCCCGACCGCCTAGTCGTGGATAACGACGGGTGGGAGCACTCGGAGGAGACCGACGTCTTTGCCATCCACGACTATGCGCCGACCGGCGAGGAACTGCGGGCGCACCTGGAGGCCTGGTGCACAGAAGGCTGGGAGCGGACGGCCGAGGGGTATCCGCTGGGCCTGATCCCCGGGGCGCGGTACCGGGGCCAGCCCCTGACCCTCTCCGAGTACGGCGGGCTGGCCATGCTCCCGCCGGAGGAAGAGGTGCCGGCCGACCGCTGGGGCTACGGCCGCCTCGAGCCCGACGAGGGCGCCCTTCTGGCCCGCTATCGCGGCCTTCAGGAGGCGCTCGCCGCCGTGCCGCGGGTCGCCGGCTACTGCTACACGCAGTTGACCGACGTCGAGCAAGAGATCAACGGCCTGCTCAGCTTCCATCGCCGGCCTAAGGTCGATCCGGCGGCCGTCAGGGCCCTCAACGACCTCGTACCCGGGCCTGCGCCCCTCTCCGCACCCCGGCCCAAGGCGCCGGTCGAGCCGACGGAGGGGACCGCCGGATAAGGCGGGCTCATGCCTGCCGCCAGAGCTGTCCTGAGGCGCGTTCGCGCGCCTTAGGACAGCTCCGCTCCGTGCAAGCCCTGCTGCAGAAGGTGCATCCACGACCGGTTACTGCCTTGGCTGCAGCCAGGTCTTTCGCTGGGCCGAAGCCGGGCCCCCAACCCCAACAAGAGGTCCTGCACCGGGGTAGTGCGAAGCGCAGAGCCCGGTTGCCGGCACAGCACCCCCTGCAGGCTGTCTGACTGCGAATCTGCTGACCGATTGTGCATGCACCTCTGAGGAGGATGCAGTTCAGGTTTGGGGCAGTTCGCGCTCAGCGACGCTATCGGTGGCCCCACCCCCGGGAGCATTCGCCGCTTTGATTACAGAGCAAAGGGGGGAATGCCCCCGTTCCCTCCCCAGGCGGAGGCCGCGGCGTCCGCCTGGGGAGGAGAGACACTTGAAGTGGGGTGTTTTGGGGGGGGGGGGGGGGG
>JAIMBM010000607.1 GCA_023511475.1 Anaerolineae bacterium | reverse complement strand
CTGATGCCCTCCGCCGGTTGCCGCAGACCTGGCGGACCCCCAAGCGGTCGGACCCGCTCCCCTCATCCTGACGTGCCGGGCCGGCCGGCCACACCGCTGTGAGGTGACCTGAGGCAGAGCATGAATCAACGGAGCTATGCCTTGCGCCGGGCGGGCATCGTCGGCGCCCTGATCGAGTCGATGCGCCCGCTGCACTGGGGCAGGAACGCCTTTGTGCTGGCCGCCCTGCTCTTCGACAAAAAGCTGGACAAGCTCGTCCCCTGGCTGCACGCCGGTGCGGCCTTTGCCCTCTTCTGCCTGGCTGCGAGCGGCGTCTACCTGCTCAACGATCTGCTGGACATGGAGCGGGATCGGCAGCACCCCCGCAAGCGGCACCGACCCCTGGCCAGCGGCCGGTTGCCGGTACCGGTTGCCGTCGCGGCAGCGGTCCTGTGCCTGGGCCTGGGCACCGGGCTGGGCTTTGTCCTGCGGTGGGAGCTGGGGCTCATCCTCCTCCTGTACGTGCTCATCAACCTCGCCTACTCTCTCGGGCTGAAGAACATCGTCGTGGTCGACACCTTTGCCATCGCCTCGGGCTATGTGCTGCGGGTAGCCGCGGGGGCGGTGGCGGTGCAGGTGGAGCAGTTCTCGCCCTGGCTCTACGTCTTTACGACGCTTTTCGCCATGCTCGTCTCGCTGGCCAAGCGGCGCCACGAGCTGCTCCTCCTCGCCGATAACGCCGGGAACCATCGCAGCAGCCTGAGCAGCTATAGCCTGGCCTTCTTTGACCATACCATCGCCATCATGGCGGGTGGTGCCATCGTTGTGTACGCGCTCTATACCTTTTTTGCCACCAACCTGCCGGCCAACCATGCCATGATGCTGACCATCCCCTTGGCCATGTTCGCCTTCCTGCGCTACCTGTACCTCGTCTATAGCCTCGGGAAGGGTGGCGCGCCCGATGACCTGTTCTGGACCGACAAGCCTCTGGTCATCGCGGTAGCGCTCTGGGGAGCGGTGGCGGCGGCGGTGCTGTACCTGGTGTGAGTGGCCGGCTGTCGTGGGGCGACCTTCCCGCGTCCTGGAAAGAGGGTAACATGGAGATCTCCCTTCCGTACGGCAACAGCCGTCTCGCCTTCAGCGTGCCCTCCGAGCGGGTGGCCTGGGTGCTCGAAGCCTCTGATCGGCCGGGCGTGCCCGATGTGACGGAGGCGCTGCGACAGGCCCTCGCCAGCCCTATCGGCAGCCCGCCCCTTGCCGATCTCGCCCGCGGCGTGCGCGGCGAGGTCGTCATCCTCGTCGACGATGGGACGCGCGCCACGCCGCAGTCGGTCCTCCTGCCGGTCGTGCTCGACGAGCTCAACCGGGCCGGCATCGCCGATGAGCGCATTGTGCTCCTGATCGCCCTCGGCACGCACCGCCCCATGACCGTGGAGGAGCAGCGATCGCACTTGGGGCCGGAGGTGCTCTCGCGGGTGCGGGTCGAGAACCTGGACGCTCACAACCCCTCGGCCTTTGTGGACCTGGGCACGACCCCTTCGGGTGTGCCGATCGAGGTGGCACGCCGGCTGTGCGAAGCGGGGCTGAGCCTGTCGGTCGGCAACATCGTGCCCCACATGTACACCGGCTTTTCCGGCGGCGCCAAGATGGTTCAGCCCGGTGCGTGCAGCGCGCGGACTACGGCGCGCACGCACCTTTTGGCGGCCCCGCTCGTACACTGTATCCTTGGAGTTGCCGAGAACCCGGTGCGCGCCGAGCTGGACGCCATCGGGCGACGGGCCCGGCTGGGGTTCATCGTCAACACGGTGCTCAACCGGCACAAGCAGGTCGTGGGCATCGTGGCGGGCGACATGGTGGCCGCGCACCGCAAGGGGGTAGCGCTTGCCAGCGAGGTCTATGGCGTGCGCGTGCCCGAGCAGCCGGACATCATCGTGGCCGGCGCCCATCCCGCCGACCGCGATTTCTGGCAGGGGGCCAAGCCGCTGAACACGGCCGCCATCGCCGTGCGACCCGGGGGCGAGCTGATCCTCGTCATCGCGGCGCCCGAAGGGATCGCGCCGGACCATCCCTACCTCAAGGAGGCCGGCGGTCTCCCGGCAGCTGAGGTGGAGGAGGCGGTCCGCAACGGCACCTGCCCGGACGAGGTAGCCGCTGCGGCCTGTATCGCCTACGACCTGAGCCGGCGCAAGGCGCGCGTGACCTTTGTGTCGGATGGAATCTCGGCCGACGACGCCCGCTGCCTGGGAGCGGGGCACGCGCAGACGGTTGAGGAGGCCCTCGACGGGGCCTTCTCGCGGCTCGGGCGCGAGGCCCGGGTCGGAATCATGCCGGAGGCGGCGGAGCTCCTGCCGATCCTGTGAGGGCATGTCGCGCGTGGCGAGGGTGCCGGACTGTCCGGCGCCATCTGGCGATGGGGCTGAAGCCCGGGAGGAACCCCAGCCGCTGCCCCCTTCGGGGCGGCCTCGCAGACACACCGGGGAGACCCCCTACCGTTCCCCCGAAACGGGGGAACAGGCAGCCGGGCACACCAGCAGCGAGATGGTCGCAGAAAGCGGAACAAACCCATCCCCCGCGTCGGGGGGTCAGGGGCGGACAGCCTTCTTCGCTCGTAGGGCGGGGGCGTTGCCCATTCAGGGACCCCCACCCCTAACCCCGCCCCCGCCGCGGCGGGGGCGGGAAATCGAAATAAAGGGGGTGTCCGTGGG
>JAIMBM010000606.1 GCA_023511475.1 Anaerolineae bacterium | reverse complement strand
AGTCTGGCAGGACTTCGGTCTTGTACGTCCCGTCGGCATCGATGATAGGTCCCAGATCCTTGTAGACGCCCTTTTCTGCCAGGATCGGGTACTGCAGCTCCCAAGCCATCACCACGTCGGGGGGATCGCCGCCTGCCACCTGTGTCAGCAGCGCTTCCGTGGTGTTCTGGGTGGGTATCTCAGGGACAATGGTGATGTCGGGGTTGGCTTCGGTAAAGCTGTCGAAGATGGTCTGGCGGGTCGCGGCCTCCTCGGGGTTAGCTCCGAAGAAGACTCGTAGCTTTACAGCCGCTTGCGTCTCAGACGGGGGCTGTGGCGTCGCCTCTGCCTGCGGGGCAGTGGTCGCAACAACCTCTTTGGTGGGCGATGCCGTCGGCGAGGCGGGCGCACAGGCTGATAGGAGCGCCACGCTACTCGCGGCTGCTGCCGACTTGAGAAATCTCCGGCGCGTAAGCACGTATCTCATCTTGGCTCTCCTTTCTGGAGTTGTAAGGCTGACAACCGTCCCCGGCCTCGGGACTGAGGTAGTGCAGGATGGCGACCTGTCAGCGTGGTCGTGTTGCCTGTTGTCGGTCGAGCCACCGTCTCGCCCTGCCTTCCCCCTCGGCACGGGATTCTCGCTGGGACATTATCAGATGCTTTCCACCTCCTTCGTGCCCGAGTCTCGGTGCCAACGAACGGCCAACTCCTCGCCTGCTGCAAGTACACGCCCCCTCGGGAGGACCGTCGCCGAGGAAGACTGCGTGCTCTGCCAGACGCACGGCTGGTAGCAGCACGGACGAGTATGAGGCGCTTGCATCGGCATGGACACTCGCTTACACTATAGCCAGATGCTTCCTCCATTTCGCCGCCCGTTGCGACATGGTTGTGCTCTTTTGTGACATCGGGCCACAGATGGAATCCCAGCCATGCAGTTCTCGGAACAAGTCGAAAACGCCTACGAGCACCTCTACGACCTGGTGTATCTGCGCACCCATCCCTTGCTCGACCTGCTGGTTCGCGATACTAGCCTGAGCCGCAAGGACCGCGCCTGGCGACTGCATCACACCCTCCTTGAGGCCATCGACGAGCTCGACCCCGGCCCGCAGGCCCCTGTCTTCTCACCCGAGTGGCGCCGGCACCGGCTGATGGTCCTGCGTTACGTAGATGGCCTCGACCCCCAGTCGGTTGCGGACCAGCTGGCCATCGGCCGGCGTCACTACTATCGTGAGCAAGCCGCAGCCATGAAGCTGGTCGCCCAGGTGCTTTGGGACCGGTGTATGCAGCAGGCGCCCGAGGCGGCGCATCCAGAGTCGGAGCGGCAGGAGCCTCCCCTCAGCCGGCTCGAGCTGCTGCGTCTGGAGGCAGCCCGGTCCGCGCAGGGCGGTCGCTACACCAGCCCGGCAGAGGTCGTCGACGGCGTGCTGGCCGTATGGCAAGAGCGTCTGAGGGAGCGAGCGCTGGAGGTAGAGGTCGCATTGCCGCAGGACCTGCCCCAGGTCCCGGTGCAGCGTAATCTGCTCCGCCAGATTCTCCTCGGCATGCTGGGCTATCTTGTCGAGCGGACCACGCACGCAACCATCCGGCTGGCGGCGGACGTGGAGGCGGCCATCCTGCACCTCTCGCTGACCTCGGTGCCCCAGAGTGCCGTCCAGGCGACCTCTCAGGCCGAGGTTCAGGAGAGCCTGTCCTCCTTTGACGAGTTGGCCGGCCTGGCCCGCGCTCGCGTCCTGCCTGTCCTGTCTGGAAAGGTGGTGACCGGCTTTGACCTGCTGCTGCCTACCGGCTCGCAGCGCACTGTGCTGGCGGTGGACGATAACGAGGATGTGTTGGAGCTCTTCCAGCGCTACCTTGTGGCCCACCACTACCAGGTCGCCGTTGCCCGCACAGCCGGCGAAGCCTTCGACCTCGCCCGCCGGGCAAAGCCCTACGCGATCACCCTCGACCTGATGATGCCCGAGCAGGATGGCTGGGACCTGCTTCGCCAGCTGATGGACAGCCCCGATACCCGCGATATCCCCGTCATTGTCTGCAGCGTTCTGCGCCAGAAAGAGGCGGCCCTCTCCCTCGGCGCGACCGCTTTCCTGCCCAAGCCTGTGACCGAGGAGGCGCTCGTCGGGATGCACGAGGCCCTCCAGTAGGCGCTGCGCCTGCCCCGTCTGCCGCAAGGTATCAACGGCTCTACAGCGCGTGGCCGTGGTCGTCTGACGGCACGTGATAAGCCGCTCCGTCCAGCACGTGTTGCACCCAGCGGACGATCTCGCCCGGCAGGATGCCGCTCGCCTTGGCGATAAGCATCGCACCGGGCAGGGCACCGACGGTGTCGATCTCATCTTGCGCCGATACCACGACGATGGGCAGATCACGCCACCGCGGGTCGGCCCGGATGCGGGCAATAACCTGATGGCCGCTGATGTCGGGCAGCACCATGTCGAGCAAGACAAGGTCGGGCTGGCGGTGCTGGATCATCTCCAACGCCTCGTGCCCGCTGTAGGCGTTCACCACCTGATAGCGTCGGACCGGGCTGTCGAGCAGCCGTCCCATCAGGCGGACAAAGTCGCGATCGTCGTCGACGACGAGTATCCTGTCGACAGCCTCGCCGAACTGGCGGAGCACATCCCACAGAGTCTCCCGCGAGACGGGTTTGACGAGGTAGCCGTCTACGGCCAGGTGCTGCCGCAGGGGCTCCTCGCCTGGGAGACGGCAGGCCACCACGGGGG
>JAIMBM010000605.1 GCA_023511475.1 Anaerolineae bacterium | reverse complement strand
GGAAGATTCCCTCGGTCGTCCCGGCCAGCAGCCCCTTGCCCTCCGTCCCCGGCAGCACATACAGCGCGTTCACGGGGCTCGACTCGCTCGGAGAGCCCACGCGAGTCCAGGCCCTTCCGCCATCGAGCGAGCAGTGGACGTGGCCCTCTTCCGTCCCCGCGTAGAACACGGCATCTCCCTGCTGCTCGGGAACCACGGCCAGTGCCGAGATGGCCATATCGGAGAACGGCCAGTCCACCTCGCGCCAGGCGCGCCCGCCGTTGGTGGAGCGGAAGAGACCCTCGGCCGTCCCCGCGAGGACAACCTCCTGCTTCGACCAGTCCGGAGCGCAGACGAGGGCCTGCACCGACTGGTCAACCAGCCCAAAGTTGGCGGGTAGCCAGCGCTTGCCTCCATCCTCGGTGCGCCACACACCGCCGCCCTCGGTACCCGCGAGAGCCGTTCCATCCCGGTCAAACCGGTAGGAGCTGGCAACGCAGGTGACGGGCGCCAGATCGGCGGCATGCAACTGGGTGGCCCGCTCGAAGGTGTTCCCGCCATCGAGGGACCGGAAGAGCTCTCCGTTCATGCCGCCGGCGAGGAGCATGCCGCCAACGGCGACGTGCAGGCTGGAGATGAGCGGCGTTGTGAGCCCGCTGAGGTGCTGCTCCCAGACGCCTCGCCCCCTGTGCCGGAAGACGCCACAGCTCGTGGCCGCCCACACGTGCACGAAACGCGGCGCCTGCAACACGGCGAGGTCGAACACGGAGCCTCCCGCTGCTACAGGCCCCAGTCCTTCCCAGTTCGCCGCCGGCGCCAGCCCCGGCCGCCACTTGGTCTTCTGCCTGGTCATCATGGCTCTACACTCAGCTCCGGTTTCCGATGGTGAACGATCGCTTCGGTTGTGAGGACCATGCTTGCTCCACTCGCAGCGGACTCGAGCGCCACCTGCAGAACGCTCACGGAGTCCATGATTCCCGCCTGACGCATCTCCACGATCTCCTCACGGCAGGCATCCAGGCCATAGCCCCGGCCGCGGGCCTTTGCGCGTGCGACGATCAGGCTGGGCTCCAGGCCCGCATTGGCAGCGATCTGTCGCATGGGCGCCTCCAGAGCTTTGGCGACGACGGACACGCCAATCGCCACGTCGCCTTCCGCCTCGACAGCCTCAACAGCGGGGATGCAATCCAGGTAGGCTGCCCCGCCTCCAGGGACGACGCCGCAGCGCCACGCACCGGCGACAGCCCTGACGGCATGCTCAGCCTGCTCGCGACGCCTCGCGCGCTCCTTGTCGGTTACGGCCCCCACCTTGAGGACGGCAATGCCGCCCGACAGCCGGCCAAGCCGCTCGCGGATCTCGCCCGCCTCCTCTGCGCTCTTGGCCTGAGCGAGGGCAGCCCGCAGGCCGATCACCCGCTGGCGCACCGCTTTGCGGTCTCCCGCACCCTGAAAGATCGTGACATAGTCTTCATCCACTTCGACCCGCTCGGCCTGCCCCAGATCGCCCAGCGTAACCTCCGACGGGCTCATCCCGGCTCCCTTGTAGAGGAAGCGCCCGCCAGTGATCAGAGCCAGGTCGTCGAGGGCGGCACGCATCGGGTCCCCGACACCCTTGAGCGTGACCCCGCAGCACTGCAGCACCTGCCGTTGGTGATTGGCCAGGAGCGTCGACAGGGCGCCACCATCCTGCGAGGCAGAGACAACCAGCAGCGGCCGCTTCTCCGTCTGGTCCCGCACGATCAACTCGAGGAGCGGCTGAACCTGCTCCACCTGGCTCAGGTTCCAGTCGCTGATAAAGATGTAGGGGCGCACCATCTGCACGAGCCGATGGGTGACGTCAGTGAGGAAGAAACGCGAGGTAAAGCTTCCCCGGAAGCGGGAGCCTTCGATGTACTCACGGTCGAGATAGTTGCCAACATAATCGCGGACGTTCACGACCCCTTCGGGTCCGATGGTATCAAAGATCTCGCCGACAATGCGCCCGAGGTCCGGGTCCCCGCATGCGCCTGTTGCCAGGGCCGCGAACCGCTCCTGCCCCTCCAGCGGCTCTGCCATCTCCTCCAGTGCCTTGACCGCCGCCGCGACGCCGAGGTCGATACCCTTCTGCACCATCATGGGGTTGGCCCCGGCAGCGATGACACGGCGGGCTTCGCTGAGGATCGCCCGGGCCAGCACTGCAGCAGTCGCGCTGCCGTCGCCGACCTTCTGCCGCACCCGCCAGACAAGCTGCCGGATGATCATAGCGCCGACATCCTCGGTCTGCTCGGGCAGGGCGATGATCCGCCTGGCAATTGTTGCCGCATCCGTCAGGGTCTCGTAGCGCTCACTGCCACCATCCTTGGCGCTTACGACGTTTCCTGCCACGGGGCCCAGCGTCAGTCCGAGGAGGTGTGCCAGCTTGTCCGCCCCACGGCACATCAGCGCGCGCCCTCTGTCCCCCAGTATGACCTTGGGTCTGTCCCCAGGCTCGGGTTTGGGGGGCGCAGGGCGCCTGCCCATCGGTCCGCCGAATCTTCCCATAGCACTCCCCTGGTCGCACCACGAAAACACCGACAAGGCCACCGCTGCCAGCCGGACAGCCCCCGTATGATAGCACAAATGCACTTGCGGCGCCAAAAGAAGGTGAACCCTTGAGGGATGGGGACACTCTGTAAATCGCCGCTCACGCGGCGTCCATGCACATGCCCTCGTAGCTGTTCAGACTCGCGTTCAGGGCATGGCACCGAGG
>JAIMBM010000604.1 GCA_023511475.1 Anaerolineae bacterium | reverse complement strand
ATGCAAGAGCTCAATAAAATGATGCCACGGACTGTCCCTGTCCGCCCCTGAACCGTTCCCCCGGACGCGGGGGAACAGGAGCGCGGCAGTCGCCTTTTGAGGGCAGCCGCACAGGGCGAGACAAGCCTATCCCCCCCGTTTCGGGGGGACAGCGGGGGTCTCGCCCCGCCCCATGCCGCACCCCCATTTGCAGGATTGGTGTTCTCTGTGCTCCATGCTATAATCCCGCCCATCCCTGCTTCGGAGTAGGCCCTGGCCACGTTCGGTCAACCGGAGCTACGTCTGCCGCGGAGGAGTTGCCCCATGTCGACCAGGACCATCAGTCTGGCCCTGTCGGTGGCCATCCTGGCCACCATCCCCCTTCTCTTTGCCGTGTCGCCCCGCTGGGTCTACGGCCATGTGTACGACGCCGAGACTGGCGAGCCGCTGCCCGGAGCGCTGGTGACCGTCGGCACGCAGGCGGTGGTCGCCGACGGACAGGGCTATTTCCAGGTGCCGGGCGTGCGGGGCTTGCCGCCGCTACGGGCCTCGGCCGAGGCCTATCAGCCGGCGAGCATGCCGCTGGCACTGGCCAACCTGATCTGGCTGCGGCGGGAGCTATCGCTCCGGCTCAAGCCTACCGAGCTCCGTGGCAAGGTAGTTGACGCAGCCACGCACAAACCTATCGCCGGAGCTACCGTGAGGGTCGCCGGGCATGAGCTGCAGACCGACGCACGCGGCGCCTACAGCGTGAAGCGGCTGGTTCCTGGCGGCACCATCGTGGCCCAGGCCCCGTACTACCGACCCAGCGATCCGGTGGCCTACACCGGCCAGCATGTGCAGGACCTGGCCCTCACCCTGCTCCCGGCCACCATCACCGTCCGGGACGAGTTCAGTGGCGAACCCCTCGCCGGAGCGACCGTCCGAGTCGCCGGCAAGACGTATCAGAGCGATGCCGCAGGCCAGCTTGTGCTCGCGCGCGTGGAGCCGGGCACCGAGGCTGTGGGCAGCCTGAAAGGCTACAAGGATGGGCGCACCACCGTCAGCCCCGGGGATAATGCCGTGCTCAACTTGCGCCCTCCCATCCTGCGCGGAACGGTGCGCAATCAGGCCGGGCAGCCGCTGGCCAAGGCGCTCGTCCTTCTGCGGCGCCCTGGCCGGGAGCCCACCTTCACCTACACCGATGCCCAGGGCGTTTATCAGCTCTCCGGCTCGTCCGAAGAGGAGGGGACGTTGCTCGTGCGCCTGGCGGGGTACAGGCGGGAGGAGCGTCAGCTTGGCCCCAACGCGAGCACCGACTTTGAGCTGGTGCCTCAGGTCATCAAGGGAATCTACATCCCGTTCGGCCTGATCATGACCGGCAGCGAGCCGTATCTGCAGGCCAACCTCGACCTGGTCGACCGCACCGAGCTCAACGCGGTGGTGATCGACATCAAGTCCGATGAGGGCTGGCTCGGCTTCCGGCCCCGGTACCAGCTCGCACTGGATATCGACGCCGCCTACGACAAAGTCATCGACGTGCGCCAGCTCCTGCAAGAGTGCAAGCGGCGGAACATCTACACCATCGCCCGCATGGTGGTGTTCAAGGACACCGTCCTCGCCAAGGCCCGGCCGCAGTGGGCGGTACGCCGCAACAACGGCGGGATCTGGTTCGACAGCTCGGGCGCCGGATGGATGGACCCGTTCCGGCAGGAGGTCTGGGAGTACAACCTCGCCATCGCCAAAGAGGCGGCCGAGCTGGGCTTTGACGAGATTCAGCTCGACTATATCCGCTTCCCCTCCGATGGGAATATCTTTGACACCAACTATCTCCACGAGTGCACCCGCGCCAACCGGACCAGGGCCATCCAGGACTTTGTCGCCTATATGCGCCAGGGGCTGGAGCCAACGGGTGCCTTCTTCTCGGTGGACCTCTTCGGGCTCACGACCTCGATCAACCTCGACCTCAAGTTCGGCGACCTGGGCATAGGGCAGGAGCTGCCTGGGATTGCACCCCATGTGGACTATGTCTCGCCGATGGTCTACCCCTCGACCTATGAGCCCGGCAACCTCGAGCTGCGCGACCCGCAGCGCAACCCCTACCTGGTCGTCAAGATCAGCGTCGCCGATGGCATCCAGAGGGCGGGTGGCACACTGATCCGGCCATGGCTGCAGCACTACTCCCTCTACGGGATCGAGTTCGGGGCGGCCGAGTTCCGGCTGGAGAAGCAGGCCGCGGTCGAATCCGGTGCGACCGGCTGGCTCTTCTGGAACGCGGGTGGGAACTATATCGAGGAGACCTTCGACCCGGAGTGAGTGAGGGGCGGTCTGGGCGCGACTTTCGTCATAGTGGCCTCTTGATGAGAAAGCGCGATTCGAGTTGACGGCTCACAGGCATGTGGCCTATACTGTGGACCGTTCGGAAGTCGCAAGAATGCCTGAGACGCGACCGACCGCCGGTCCAGCAAGGTTGGCTGGCGCCGGCAGGCGAATCGTCCCGGAGCGCCCTTTGGCCTTCTCGGCTGTGCCCGCGGCACGCGGGGGCGCAAGGGAGGAGGGGGTGCTCGCGGGCGGCAGAGCCGCGCGCGAACACCCCGTCCATAAGAAGAGGCACCCCCTTCCCCGCCGCCGAGGCGGCGGGGTTCAGGGGCGGACAGGCGTGCCCTGTCTGTCAATGGCAGGAGCCGAACGAGTACGGCAGCGTCCGTGCTCAGCCCCCGAAGGGGGCTTTGCCCTTTTCAGCCCGAGGCTTCA
>JAIMBM010000603.1 GCA_023511475.1 Anaerolineae bacterium | reverse complement strand
GACCTGGAGGAGGTCCTGCGGCAGCGGGCGTCCGCCCTCGCGGCCTACGACCGGCTCGCGGCCTCGCAGGCCGAGGGCCGTCAGGAGGTGGACCGGCTCGCGGCCGAGCGCGCGAGGCTGCGCGACGAGCTGGCGCGGGCTCAGGCCGAGCATGCCGAAGCCCTCGAGGCCGCGCGGACGGCGGAGGCGGCCCTGCACCGCACCGAGCTCCGGGCGGCGCAGGCCGACGCCGAGCTCGGCGCCGCGGCGGCCCGCCTGCAGGAGCAGTACGGCATCGACCTGGAGGCCGCGGCGACGCGGCGGCTGCAGGGCTCGCGCGAGGACGCGCGTCGACGCGCCGGCGAGCTGCAGGCCGCGCTGGTGGCGATGGGCCCGGTGAACCTCCGCGCGATCGAGGAGCATGCGGCGGTGGCCGCGCGGGCCGCGGCGCTGCGCGGCCACCTCGACGACCTGGCCGCCGCGCGCGAGGCGCTGCGCGGGGCGATCGCGCAGATCAATGCCCAGCTCCGCGTGCGGTTCCACCAGACGTTCGAGGACGTCAACCGCGAGTTCGGCCGCCTGTTTCAGCGGCTGTTCGACGGCGGCGAGGGCGCGCTCGAGCTCGTCGAGGACGAGCTCGGCGGCGAGCCGGGGCTCGAGGTCATCGCGCAGCTCCCGGGCAAACGCCGGCGGCCGCTGGTGGCGCTCTCGGGCGGCGAGCGCGCGCTCGTGGCGCTCACGCTGATCTTCGCGATGCTGCGCGTGCACCCGAGCCCGTTCTGCATCTTCGACGAGGTCGAGGCCGCGCTCGACGACGCCAACACGAAGCGGTTCACCGAGCTGTTGCGCGACCTGGCCGAGCGGACGCAGGTGCTGATCATCACGCACAACAAGGGCACCATGGCCGCCGCCGACATCCTCTACGGTGTCACGATGCAGGAGCCGGGGCTCTCCTCGATCGTCTCGGTCCGCCTGGTGCCGCCGTCGGGCAACGGCGACCGGCCGTCCGACGGTGCGCCTGGGGAGGCGACGGCCTCGCGAGCCGCCTATTCCGCGAGCGCTGCCCGCCGCGTGGTCGCGCTGCCCGCCGAATAGCGGTGGCCGACGAGCCTCGGGGCTGGCTCGCGCGCCTGCGCGCCTCAGGGGTCGACCCCTACCCCGCCCACTTTCACCCTACCCACACCACGGTCCAGGCGCTGGCAGCCTTTGAGGAAGCGGAAGCATCCGGGGGCACGGTCAGGGCCACTGTAGGCGGCCGGCTCGTTGCCATACGCGTCATGGGCAAGTCCACCTTTGCTCACATCGCCGATGGCAGTGGGCGGCTGCAGCTCTACCTGCGCATCGACGAGGTCGGCGCCGAGGCGTACGAGCGCTTTACCCGCGACCTTGATCTTGGGGACTTTGTGGGGGCGAGCGGCGAGATGTTCCGCACGCGAACCGGCGAGGCCACCCTCCGCGTGGAGGAGTACACCCTGCTGGCCAAAGCGCTGCGGCCGCTGCCCTCCAAGTGGCACGGGCTGCGGGACGTCGAGGTCCGCTACCGGCAGCGCTACCTGGACCTGATCGCCAACCCAGACGTGCGACGCATCTTCGAGGTGCGCACCCGCCTGGTGACCGCCGTGCGCCAGTCGCTGGATGAGCGTGGCTTCATGGAGGTCGAGACGCCCATCCTGCAGCCGATCTACGGTGGCGCCGCTGCCCGGCCGTTTACCACCTACCATAACGAGCTGGAGACCACGCTGTACCTGCGGATCGCCGACGAGCTCTACCTCAAGCGACTCATCATCGGCGGGTTCGACCGCGTCTACGAGATCGGCAAGGACTTTCGCAACGAGGGCGTCTCGTACAAGCACAACCCCGAGTTCACCCAGCTCGAGGCCTATCAGGCCTATGCCGATTATCACGACATGATGTGCCTCGTTGAGGAGGTGTGGAGCGAGGCGGCAGCGCGCGTGCTGGGTGAGCCGGTCGTGGAACGGGCCGGTCGCCGCATCGACCTGACTCCGCCCTGGCGCCGCATCACCATGCGCGATGCCATCCTCGAGCGCACCGGCATCGACATCGAGGCCCACCGGGACCTGGCCAGCCTGCGGGCGGCCATGGCCGAGCGTCGCCTGCAGACCGATCCGCAGCCGACATGGGGCCGGCAGGTCGATGAGCTCTTTGCCACTTATGTGGAGGCGGACCTGATCGAGCCCACCTTTATCATCGACTATCCCGTCGAGATATCGCCCCTGGCCAAGCGCAAGCCGGGCTCGCCCCATCTCGTCGAGCGCTTCGAGTTCTTCATCGGCGGGCTCGAGCTCGGCAACGCCTTCAGCGAGCTGAACGACCCCATCGATCAGCGGGAGCGCTTCCTGGCCCAGTACCGCGACCTGACGGCCGGGGATGAGGAGGCCCACCCGCTCGACGAGGCCTTCCTGACCGCGCTCGAGTATGGTATGCCGCCGACCGGCGGCGTCGGCTGGGGGATTGACCGCATGACCATGCTCTTCACCGGGCAGACGTCCATCCGCGAGGTCATCCTCTTCCCGCAGCTGCGCAGCAAGGATGGCGAATAGGAGGCGTCCCGCAGGCTGATGCACGGCCCGAAAGCGGCCGGTCCCCCTCGGGAGGCAGATCTCACTCTCCTGCGCACCTGTCACGCGTCCGCGCAGTCACGGTCGTCCGTTTTCAGCTCTAATGGGTGTTTCGGTCTCCCGGCGCGCCAGGAGCCCGAAACACCCTGTAATGTCT
>JAIMBM010000602.1 GCA_023511475.1 Anaerolineae bacterium | reverse complement strand
CGGCAAGAACCGCAAGGCCGTCCACGTGCTGCCGGCGTGGCCGACAAGCGCCTAGGCGGAGCGAGGGCGGACGGCGGGGGCCCCCAGGGGGCCCCCCCGCCCCCCCCCGGGGCCGGGGGCCCCCCGGGGGGGGGGGCCACGGGGGTGGGGGCCTTGGCGGCCGCACAGATAAGCCTGCCCCCCACGCGAACTACACTCGGGAAGGGGAGGAGCCCCTTGCCGAGAGGCAGTCGGCGGGGGGCGGCCCCCTACCGTTCCCCCGAAGCGGGATACCAGGAGGCTACCATGGACGACGAGATCGACTACCTGCCGATCTCCATGCTCAATCAGCTGGAGTACTGCGAGCGGCGATTCTGGCTGATGTTCGTCTGCGGCGAGATGGAGCTCAACGCGCCCATGCTCGAGGGGATGCAGCAGCACGAGCAGGTCCACAGCGGTGGGACGGTGCAGGACGGCGAGTGGCGCGCCCTGCGGCGGGTGTACATCTGGTCGGACCGGCTGCGGGTGGCCGGATTTGCCGATGTGGTCGAGGTGGCCGGTTCTGGTCCGGAGGCGCTGCTGCGCCCCGTGGAGCACAAGCACGGCCGGATGGGCCGCTGGCTGAACGACCACATCCAGCTGTGCGCACAGGGGATGTGCCTCGAAGAGCGGACCGGACGGCCGGTGGAGGGGGGCGAGATCTTTTACTGGGGGTCGCGCCGGCGCGTGAGCGTCCAGTTCGACGCCACCTTGCGCTCGCGCACCGAGGCTGCCATCGCCAACGCCTTTGCCCTGATCCAATCCCGGCGCATCCCGGCGCCCCTGGAGCACCGGGCCAAGTGCCGGGATTGCTCGCTGGAGGCGATCTGTCTGCCGCGGGAGACGCTCTGGCTGAACTCGGGGGGCGAGAGTCATGGTTGAGCTCAGATCCTGGGAGGATGGGATGGCCACACTGTACCTCACCGATCCGCGGTCCCTGGTCAAGAAGGATGCCGAGACCCTCGTAGTGCAGATACCCGCGGACGAGCGGGCGGGCACGGAGAAACGGCAGGTTCGGGTCCCGCTGATCAAGGTCACCCAGGTGGTGGTGTATGGGGATGTCACCCTCACCGGCGGGGCTCTCGCGGCGCTCCTGGAGCGCGGGGTAGACGTCTGTTTCTGCTCCCAGTTCGGGCAGTTCCGTGGGCGCCTGGCACCGCCGCTCTCCAAGAACAGCCTCATCAGGCTCGAGCAGCACCGGGCACACAACGACCCGGCGCGGACGCTGGCCCTGGCCCAGTCTTTTGTCGGCGGCAAGCTGCGGAACATGCGGGCCATGCTCCTGCGGGCCAACCGGAAGCGTGAGGATGGCGAGCTTGCGGCAGCGGCCGAGAGCCTCCGCCGGGTGATCGAGCAGGTTGAGGCGCTTCGGCTGACTGATGGTATAATAGAGGGTGCAGACCCTTCGCGCCCGCAGGCCGGCACCGCCATGGGCACGCTGCAGGGCCTTGAGGGCGCCGGGACGGCCTTCTACTTCGGGGCCTTTGCGCGGCTCCTCAAAGAGGATTGGGGGTTCCAGAAGCGGCAGAGGCGACCGCCGCGGGACCCGGTCAACGCGCTGCTCTCGTTCGGCTACGTCCTGCTCACCAACCAGGTCGCGTCAGCGGTGAGCATCGTGGGGCTGGACCCGTACGTCGGGTTCCTGCACTCATCGCAGTTTGGCAAGCCCGCCCTGGCGCTGGACGCCATGGAGCCTTTCCGGCCGCTGATCGTCGACTCGGTGGTTCTGACCATGCTGAACACTGGGATGCTCGGGCGGAACGACTTTCGCGAGGAGCTGGGGGCGTGGCATCTGACCGATGCTGGCCGGCGCAGCTTTCTGCAAAAGTTTGAGGAGCGGCTGGATACCGAGATCGAGCACCCGGTGTTCGGGTACAAGGCGACCTACAGGCGGAGCCTCGAGCTCGAGGTACGACTGGTGGCAAAGTGGCTGGCGGGCGAGATCGACGAGTACCGGCCATTCGTAGTACGGTAGGGCCAGGTCGAGGGCGGACGGAGCGGACGCTTTACGTCGTCGCCTACGACATCCCTGACGACAAGCGTCGCACCAAGGTGCACAAGACGCTCGAGGGTTTTGGGCGCTGGACGCAGTACAGCCTGTTCGAGTGCTACCTCAGCGACAAGGAGATGGTCATCCTGCGGGGCAGGCTCGACGGCCTGCTGAAGCCCAGCGAGGATAGCGTCCGCTTCTATCCCTTGTGTGCCGGCTGCGAGGGAAGAGTCGAGACCATCGGCTCGGAAAAGCCGCGGGAGGAGACCGTTTTCCTCATCTAGCGGTTCGCGAGCGGCGGAGTGCCGTGAGGTGCGGGCGCAGGTGCTCGCGGCCATGCTTGTGCCAGGAGTTGTGGTACATGGAGCAGAGAGGCCCAGATATAGTGGCTGATGGGCGTGAGTTGCACGGCTGGCCTGTGACCTGGGGTGGCTCGATAGGGGTCGCTCGCGGGCCTGCTCCTGGTGGGGAGGGAAGGGCCTGCGGGGGGCGTTGTCGCACCCCTGGTGGGAGGAACAGGGGTCAGACGGGCCTTCTGGGGCCTCCCGGTGGGGGGAACCTGGGCGGTGCGAGCGAGCCGTTCAACCCACCAGAATCCCGACTGGGGGATTGAAACCGAGCGGCGTATCGCCGACGACCTCGGTGTCTCACGGTTCAACCCACCAGAATCCCGACTGGGGGATTGAAACGCGCCGCAAGATGAGTGCGCCGGAAG
>JAIMBM010000601.1 GCA_023511475.1 Anaerolineae bacterium | reverse complement strand
TCCTTACGCCTATGCCGGCGTTTTGAGCCTGTCCGCCTGGGGGATAGGGATGGTATTGTTGGGCGCCCCGGGCGCCGGTGGGGCGCCGCAGCACGCCAGGGGAGCCCGAGACACCAGCAAGAGGTGAGGCCTAGCGGCTGTTGCCGTCGTCGGTACGCTGCCAGGGGAGTATCCCGACCGGTGAGGACGGCATGAGCTGTCGCAGGGCCTGCCAGATGCCACCGGCATGCCCATGGCGCCGGGGGGCGGTCTGCGGTGGACGAAGGTTCAGCCCCTGGGCCAGGGAGCGCAAAGCGGCCTGAAAGCCTTCCACAAAGGCGCGAACGCGCCGTTCGTCACTGGAGTGCTCTGCAGCCGCCGCCATGTCATCGGCGGCCGTGGCCAGGGCCTGAAGGATGCAGCCGAGATCCTCGGCGTACCATTGGGGGGGCGGGGGTGATGGCCTGCCCCGATGCGGTGCGGGCTCGGGCGTCGGGTCGGGCGCCGTGCCCTGGTCGGAGGCAATCCCGATGGCCTGGGCGCTGCTGCTCAAGGCGGTCAGGAAACCTCGGAGGTAGGCAGTGGTCTCACTTCGGCTGCTCCCTCGGCAGGCGATGGTCGCGAACGACTCGCAGCTTGTGGCCAGGGATTGCCACAGTCGCTGAAGCTCATCCGGGCGCCAGAACCCGTACTCCATGGGATGTCCTCTCCACCGGTGCTTCTCTCCCTATTGTAGCCTGCCTTGGCGGAACGGGGCACGGCGAAAAGGAGAGGTCCGTTTGGCGCAGGGGTCTGGTGCGATAGGGGGAGCGCTGCTCGTCTGCTCGCAGGAGGGTGCGATGGCTGCTCAGTTCTGGCGGGGGGTGGTTCGCTACTTTGCGCTTCGGCCTCCTGAGGACCGCGCTTACCCCGCATCCGTTGCTTCAGAATCGGAGGTGACTTCGGGGAAGGAGGCCGTTCCTGTCGCCCGACCCTGGATGGCGCAGGACTCGGCGTGGCTGGTGCTCGTCTACCTGACGCAGGTCCTCGGCATCGTCGCCAAGCGGGTCTACGACGACATCGGTGCCGGGAGGGATGTCCACCTGTCGGGGGCATCGGTGCTCGTTGCGTTCATCGTCAGCGCGGTGACCTTTCCCACGGTATACGGCAACCTGCAGAGGCAGAGCAGCCGGGCCATGCGCCTGTTCCTGGCCTTCCAGAGCGGGTTCTTCTGGCAGGGCGTGCTGGCGAATGTGACGCCCGGCGGTTGAGCCGCGTCCAGCCAGCTGCTCGCAGGTCGGCGTACTCAGGAACGGGTCGGCTGGGGGCTCCCTATCCCGCACCCCCTTCGCGCGTGCCCCCTTCGCGCTCACCCCCTTCGCGCGTACCCCCTTCGCGCGTACCCCCTTCGCGCTCACCTCCTTCGCGCGCACCCCCTTCGCGCTCACCTCCTTCGCGCGTACCCCTTCGCGCGGACCCCCCTTCGCGTAGCGCGCCTGCACAAAAGCATGGCAGGAAGAGGCTCTTCAGACGACCCTCTTCCTGCCTGATCTCAATGTCGATTGCATGGCACTGGCAGCGCGCAAAGGGATGCCCCACAGGGGCAAGCGCTACGGGGCCAGCGGGGTCGGGGTCTCCAACTCCCCAACAGTCGGCGTCTCCTCGGGGGTGACGACCGTGGGGCTCGCAAACAGCTCCGGCGTCTCCTCAGCCCCCGGTGTCCCAACGGCCGGCGTGACGGTCGGAGCCGGCGCGCAGGCTGCGAGGAGGATGACGAGCGCGAGTGCGAGCGCCGCTACCAGGTGCTTCTTCCCCATCTGTAGCTCCTTCTGTGTCCTGCGGACACGCGCATTCTCAGGCGAGGACGGGCGAGGCCTCGCCTGGAAGGACAGGCCGCGCTGCCCTGCGGCAGGGCGCTTCGGGAGTGGACGGGGTGTGTGGCTGGGGTGTCCTCACTGGCAGGCAGGCCGCTGGATGCCGCAGGAGATAGTGGCGAAAGCTCGGGTCGCCTGGCCCGTGGGATAGGCCCACACACGCGCCACAGGCAGCCGGGCCACACAGGAGGGGAGCAAGAAACATGCCAGCGGCGGCTGCGGGGGCGCGCGGGCCTCGGTTAAAGCCGCCGAGCCCTTGCCCTCGGCGCACTCGGGCAAGGACTCGGCGATGGTGGCAGGCCGCGGAGACCACCTACGCGGCTGGTGCCTCCTCCAGGCGACGTGGCCACCAGGGGAGGAGCTTGGGGTGCAGGTCGTAGATCACCTGATCGACGCTGAGTACCTTGCCTGCGAAGCCAAGGAGCATGATGATCTCGGCAAAGATCATCATCTGGTTGGCCGTGCTCGTGCTCGGGCTCGTCCACCCCGCGGCGAAGAAGAAGGTGAGGTTCATCGCCAGGGCGCCCAACAGCCCGATCTGGGAAAGGACCCCAAAGAACAGCGACAGCCCAACCAGGAGCTCACCCCACGAGAAGAGCACCGCAAACAACCCCGCATTGGGTATGGCCACCCCTTCGAGCAGCGCCTTCATCCAGGGATAGGGGTTGTTGCTGGCAAAGCGGGCCAGGGTGTTCGGGAGGTTGGCCGCAAAGCCGGCCTCCACAACCTTCTCCCAGCCAGCATGGATAAAGATGTATCCTGTAAGGATCCTCAAGAGCGCCAGCCAGAGCGCCGAATCCTTCACCTGCCACGCTGTCCGCAAGTACTTCATGACCTGCCGTCCTTTCTCTGTCGGTGACGATAAAACCAGGCCCGAAAGGGGTGTCGCAAGG
>JAIMBM010000600.1 GCA_023511475.1 Anaerolineae bacterium | reverse complement strand
GTGTGGGACGTGCGGCAGTCCGTGCCCCCGGACCGGCGCCAGCAAAACCGGGATGCCGCACCCGGACCGGGCCTTGACCTTACGCCAGGTCCTCGGGGCTCAGGGTGAACAGGGCCACGGCGTCATAGCCGGCGGCCCGCTCGCGGTCGATACCTCCCTCGCCGCGGTCGATCACCGTAACGATGCGGAGCAGGCGCCCGCCGGCGCGGGCAATCTTCTCCGCCGCCGCCAGCGCCGCGCCGCCGGTGGTGCACACGTCTTCCACCAGCGTCACGGCCCGGCCGGCGATGTCTCCGCCCTCGATCAGGTTGGCGGTGCCGTACTCCTTCGCACCCTTGCGCACGATGACGAAGGGCAGCCCCGTATGCAGCGAGACGGCCGTCACCAGCGGCACCGCGCCCAACTCGACACCGGCCAGCACCTGCGTCTGCGCCGGGACGAGATCGGCAAGGCGCGCGGCCACGCGCCGCAGCAGCTGGGGCCGCACCTGGAAGCGGTATTTGTCCACGTAGTAGCTGCTGATCTTGCCGGAGCGCAGCGTGAACTGCCCGCGCAGCACTGCCGCCGCCAGTACCTCCGCGCGCAGGGTCTGGTCTTGGGCCTCTACCGAAGTATCGTGACTGGCGTGCTGTTGCTCGACACGCTCCATACACCGCTTTCCTTCTCCAAAACCTGCTCCTGAGCTGCCCCATCCCCACTCCCCTGCCCCTACATGGGGAATGGCGTTGTTCCGAGGGTACCGGCTGCCATGCGGGCAGACAAGCATGGGTGACAGCGCATTTTGCTTGCCTCCCACTCGAAGCGCCTATCTGAACGCCCGGTTACGCCGCCGTTGGTCCATCTGCCGCCACAAGCCATGGATCAGGGCATGGGCACAAAGGCAGAGAGGTGCACGCGGCGGATGCAGGCGGGCTCACTCGCTGCACCGTAGGGCGTCACGCCCGTCTGGTAGCACCCGGCCAGCGCAGCACAACGACCTCCTCGCGCAACTGCTCCCTGGTGAGCGTGGCGAGCCGCGTGCGGAAGAGGTCGATGTGTTCGACCTCATAGCCGAGTGAGCAGGCGATGTCTGCCAACAGTTCCCCGGTGCGGATGAGCACGCGCAGGTACGAGGCCTGATCGCCTACCACGTAGGCAAGCCGTGCACCCGGCCGCAACACGGTGCGTAGCTCGGCAAGGTGGCGGGCCATACCACCAAAGTAGAGCCGGGTGACCCGTGCGTAGAGCCGCTCGAAACCGGAGGTCTTGCCGAGCGCGATACGCCGCGCCTCGATGGCAGCCGCGATGCGCTGGATCTCGGGGTGTTCAACCGCCACCGCCACCCGGACGAGCCGGTCCGCGAAGGCGACCGGATCGAGGTCTACCGCCCGCTCGCGATCGATCCGAAGCAGGCGCGGCGCATCCGCGCCGAGATCCGGCGCCGCCGCAAAGGCTAGTTGCAGCTGCGCGCGACGACCTCGCGCATGCGCTGAATCTCCGCGGCGCGCTGCGCGTCGTCCAGCTCGCCATCCACATACGCCGCCAACTTCGCCTCGATGTCCTCGGTCCTGGCCATGGTCACTTCATGTAGTGCCTTAACTCGTCCCTCAGCGCCAGCCGGGCGCGAAACAGCCGGCTCTTGAGCGTGCCCAGCGGCAGGTTGAGCACTTCAGCCATCTGCTGATAGTCAAAGCCCTCGATGTCGCGCATCACCAGCACGGCACGATACTCCGCGTCCAGCCTTCCTAAAGCTGCCAGCACCTGCTGGTGGACCTCGCGTTTCTCGATGGTTTCGGCGGCATCGTCGTCGCCAAAGAGGACGACGCCTCGGCCGCGCGCATCGTAGCCCGGGCCATCGAGCGAGGCATCAACTACTTTGACGTCGCCCCTACCTACCATGATGCCGAGGAGCGTCTCGGCCCGGCCCTCGAGCCGTACCGCAAGTCCGTCTTCCTGGCCTGCAAGACGGAGAAGCGGACAAGGGCCGAGGCCTGGGAGGCGCTGCAGCAGTCGCTGCGGCACCTGCGCACCGACTACTTTGACCTCTACCAACTCCATGCGATGACGACGCTGGAGGAGGTCGAGCAGGTCATGGGGCCGGGCGGCGCGATGGAGGCGTTTTGTGAGGCCCGCCAGCAGGGCCTGGTACGCTATCTGGGCTTCTCGGCTCACTCCGAGGAGGCGGCGCTGGCCCTCCTCGACCGCTTCGAGTTCGATAGCATCCTCTTCCCCTTTAGCTGGGTCACCTGGCACCAGGGCAACTTTGGCCCGCGCGTCTTGGCGAAGGCTCAAGAGCAGGGCGTGGGCCGGCTGGCGCTGAAGGCCCTGGCCAAGCGGCCCTGGAAGGAGGGTGAGGACCGCCGGTGGCCCAAGTGCTGGTACGCGCCGGTCGACACCTTTGAGGAGGCCGAGCTCGCCCTGCGCTTCACCCTTTCCCTGCCCATCACTGCGGCCGTCTGCCCGAGCCACGCGGAGCTCCTCTGGTGGGCCTGCGACATCGCCGACCGCTTCAGGCCGCTCAGCGAGGAGGAGCGCGCCCTCGTAGCCGAGCGCTCGATGGGCATCAAGCCCATCTTCCATAGTTGAGAGGTGTTGGGGGGTACGTGTTGAGACTCGCGTTCAGCGCCTGCACGGGGACAGGCTGCTGGTAGCCCTGCCCATCGGGATCGGCTTTACGCTGGCTCATCGGGGAACCCCCTCCCCCTGTCCCCCTCCCGCGGGCGGACGCCGCGGCGTCCGCCCGGGGG
>JAIMBM010000599.1 GCA_023511475.1 Anaerolineae bacterium | reverse complement strand
CCTTTGCGAAGTTATCCCCTCGGATAAGGTAACTTACGCAGGAGGGTCTCTCTAATCCAATTGAAACCTTAGAGCCTATCCGAAAAGCCCAGCGGCACGAAAAGTGATCCAGGCACAAGCGAGATGAAGCATCGCCAAGTAGTTCTCGACCTTCTTTTCCCAACGGATCAGCAGGCGTCGGAAACGGTTCAGCCACGAGTGCGTGCGCTCGACGACCCAACGACGCGCCCGGTATCCAGGAACGCGCTCCTTGGCTACGGCTTCCTCACCTCGCGTCCGGATGTGTGCCGTGTAGCCCCAAGCTGCTGCCAACTCACGGATTTGCGGGTAGTCGAACCCTTTGTCCAGGCACAGGTTCTGAGGCGCCTCTCCCGTCGGCTGGGGACGATCGATGATGATGGCTTCCAACGTGCTTTCCGCCAGTTTCATATCGTGTCGGTTGGCGCCGTCCGCCACGACGGCCAGAGGCACCCCTTGCCCCTCGGTCAACAGGCTCCGCTTGGTGCCGCGTTTGCCCCGATCAGTGGGATTGGGACCGGTTCCTTTTTCCCCCCAATGGTGCCTTGGTCATCGCACCATCCATTGCTTGCCACTCCCAGTCGATCCCGACCCTGTCGTCGTATTCGCACAGGCCTGCTCGCCACAGCTGCTCGAACACCCCCGCTTCCCGCCACTCCTGGAAACGGTCGTGAACGGTGCTGGCAGCTCCCAAGCTGCGTGGCAGCGCCTTCCACTGGCACCCGGTGCGCAGCACATAGAAAATGGCCGTCATGGCCCGCCGGTCGTCCATGCGTGGCCGGCCTGACCTCTTCTTCGGTTTGGGTGGTGGGAGCAAAGGCACGATACGCTCCCAAAGCGCGTCGGGTATCTGGTACTCAGGGGCAACTTCCTGCCTGTCCATCACAACTCATGCTTTCTAGTTACCATAAGGTTGCCCCTATTATACCACAGAATCAAGTTTTCGGATAGGCTCTTAGTGAGGTCGGCTTCCGCGACACGCCAGGGATCGCCCTCGGCGCGGCTGTCGCGGGCAGCCACGCCTATGTCACGGATGCATATGGAGGACTGCGGATCGTCGACGTCTCCAACCCCGCTACCCCTGCTGAGGTTGGCTTCCATCACACGCCGGGGTACGCCTACGACGTGGAGGTGGTGGGCAGCTACGCCTACGTCGCGGCTCACAGTGCGGGTCTACGTGTTATCGACGTCTCCAACCCGGCCAGCCCCACTGAGGTCGGCTTCTGCGCCACGCCGGGGTACGCCTACGACGTGGCGGTGGCCGGCAGGTATGCCTACGTCGCCGACGGCGATGCGGGCCTCCGCGTCGTAGACGTCTCAAACCCCTCCAGCCCCACCGAGATCGGTTCCTGCGACACGCCGGGCACTTGCGAGGGGGTGGCGGTGGCGGGGAGCTACGCCTTCGTCGCTGATGGTGATGCGGGCCTGCGTATCATCGACGTATCCAACCCGTCCCGCCCTGCCGAGGTGGGCTTCTATGATACGCCGTGGGGTGCCTATGGCGTGGCGGTGGCGCAGGGCTACGCCTACGTCGCCGACGGTTTCGGCGGGCTTTTCGTCCTGCGCTTTTCGGCCACCGTACCCACGGTACTGGTCCGCGACGAGTCCGGAAGCCCGGTCAGCGGCGCCGAGGTGTTCAGAAACGGCCAACTGGCCGGGACAACCGGTCCCGACGGCCAGCTCTCCATTCCTGGCCTTGCCGCCGGCGACCAGCTGGTGGCACGCCTGCGCGTGATGGAGCGCCCGGCCGTAAAGGGCAGCCACGAGGGGGGCTCCAGCCAGAACTGGGCCTACCGGGTGTACATCACCAGCCTGGACGTGCCCTCAGCTGGCGAGCCAACCCCGTGGGTTGTGAGCGACCCCCGCACCACGCAGGTGTTAACCATCAAAAAGGGCAACGCTCTCATCGGCTTCAACATCGTGGCTTCGGTCGAGTGGGACGCCAACTCCCAGTACCTGGAGGAGCTCAAGCAGGCGTTTCAGCGCGCATCCGAGTACCTCTACGATGCTACGGACGGTCAGATGCTCCTCGAGCGTGTGACCATTCACGACAACAATCAGCACATGGCGGACGCCGACTATCAGATACGCGCCAGCAATCAGGAGTGGCCCCATGTGCCTTATGTGCCGGCGGATCAGCCTGCCAGAAGGTTCTACGAAAACCAGAGCCTTCACATTTTCCTCGGCCGCTACTTCGACGGACAGAGCGCCAACCAGGGCAGTTGGGCTGCCCCGAATGGTTACCGCACGCAGGTGCACGAGTTCGGACACTACGGGCTTGGTCTGCGCGATTCGTACTTTTACTACGACAAGGATGGCAGGCACGACGGCGCCTGCACCTCGGCTGACATCCGCACCAACGGCAAGTTCGATGTCAACGCCACTCTGATGTACTACTCGTATGAGGCCAGCGAGTTCTCCATGCGCGGCGTCTCAGGAATGTGGTCCAACCAGTGCGAGCGGACAGATCAGTGGAATACCAATGGCGAATCTGATTGGGAGACAATCGTGCGGCATTACCGGGACAGCGCCTCGCCAGAACGCTGGGAGCTCAAGACACCGGCCTCCTATGGCAGCGTTGTGGCCGGGCCCCATCTCCTGCCAGTAGGTGACTGGCAGGCTGTGGTGATCGGCAGCAACGCGAGCACGGGTGTCTGTGAGCCTCCGATCACCTGGCGAGCCAAGTACCGTGGCGCCGAGCCTGCCGCAGGCGCCAG
>JAIMBM010000060.1 GCA_023511475.1 Anaerolineae bacterium | reverse complement strand
GTGTGGGCTTACCGACGCGCCCTCATCCGGCAGGCAGAGGAGACGGGAGTGGCGCGGCCGCTGGCGGCCGTGGGCCTGCCTGACGTAGCGCGGGTCGTTCTTGGCGTACTTGGGTTGCTCCGTCAGGTGGCGGAGATCGGGCGTTAGGCGGCCTCCGGGGATAGGCTGGAAGGGTTCCTGCGGAGCCGGCCCTCGCACAGGGAGATGGGCCGGCTCCGTGCTGCGAAGGTGGGATAGGGCAGCTTGTGAAATGTATCACAAGTTGTTTGACAGTGGGTGGTGCCTGCCCTATAATCGGGGTGTTCACAGCCCGACCGCGCGAAGCGTGAGTCGGGAGGTTGCGGGGACAAGGAGGTTCGACAGTGTATCCCATCGTAGCCAGGCAAGACCTGGCCCCGGTGACCAAGCTGCTCGTCATCGAGGCTCCGGAGGTCGCCTGTAAGGCGCAGCCGGGGCAGTTCGTCATCATCATCGTCGAGGAGCATGGCGAGCGCATCCCGCTGACCATTGCCGACTATGATCGGCGGGCGGGCACGGTCACCCTCATCTTCCAGGAGGTGGGCAAGACGACGCGCCTGCTGGGTACCAAGAAGCCGGGGGATGAGCTCTTCGCCTTCACGGGGCCCCTCGGCCTGCCTACTGAGATCGAGAACTATGGCACTGTGCTGTGCATCGGCGGCGGCGTGGGCATTGCACCCGTCTTTCCGATTGCCCGTGCCCTCAAAGAGGCCGGGAATCGTGTGATCTCGATCATCGGCGCGCGGACCAAGGACCTCCTTTTCTGGGAGGACCGCATGCGCGGCGTGAGCGATGAGCTAGTCGTCACGACCGACGACGGCTCTTACGGCCGCAAGGCGCTCGTGACCGTCCCGGAGAAGGAGATTCTCGAGTCGGGCGAGCCGGTGAAGCGCATTTGGGCCATCGGCCCGGCTATCATGATGAAGTTTGTGTCGCTGACCAGCCGCCCGTTCGAGGTCAAGACGATCGTGAGCCTGAACTCGATCATGGTTGACGGCACCGGAATGTGTGGTGCCTGCCGTGTGGAGGTCGGCGGGAAGACGCGCTTTGTGTGCGTTGACGGGCCCGAGTTCGACGGTCACGAGGTCAACTGGGACCTGCTGATGGAGCGGCAGCGCATCTATCTCGACGAGGAGAAGCGAGCCCTGGCGCGCTTCGAGGAGATGTGCCCATCCTGCCGGGGTGAGCAGCACTAAGGAGGAGACCGACGATGCCCAAGGAGAGGATTCCACGGCAGGAGATGCCGCGCCAGGCGCCGGAGGAGAGGCGTCGGAACTTTGAGGAGGTGGCGCTGGGGTACACTCTCGAGCAGGCGCTCACTGAAGCGCAGCGCTGCCTGCAGTGCAAAAAGCCGCAGTGCGTCGAGGGCTGCCCCGTACAGGTGCGCATCCCAGAGTTCATCGGCGCCCTGCGCGACAAAGAGTTTCGCCGGGCCGCAGACCTGCTGAAGGACAAGAACAACCTGCCGGCCATCTGTGGCCGGGTGTGCCCGCAGGAGACGCAGTGCGAGGCTCGCTGCGTCCTCGCGCGCAAGGAGGAGCCGGTCGCCATCGGCCGTCTGGAGCGCTTTGTGGCCGACTGGGAGCGGCAGAACGGCGTCCGGGTGCCGCCCAAAGCGCCGCCTTCGGGCAAGCGGGTGGCGGTGATCGGCGCCGGACCCGCCGGCCTGACCTGTGCGGGCGATCTCGCGCGGTACGGCCATGGGGTTACGGTATTCGAGGCGCTGCACGCACCGGGCGGCGTGCTCATGTACGGCATCCCCGAGTTCCGCCTGCCCAAGGACGTTGTAGAGGCAGAGGTCGAGTACGTACGCAGCCTCGGCGTTGAGCTGCGGCTGAACTGGGTCATCGGCAAGATCAAGTCGGTGCATGAGCTGCTCGAGGAGGGCTTTGATGCCGTGTTCCTCGGAACCGGCGCCGGCCTGCCCATGTTCATGGGCATCCCCGGGGAGAACCTGAGCGGCGTCTACTCGGCCAACGAGTTCCTGACCCGCAACAACCTGATGAAGGCCTACCTCTTCCCGGAGTACGACACGCCCATCAAGGTTGGCCGAAAGGTTGCGGTCGTGGGCGCGGGGAACGTGGCCATGGATGCCTCGCGAACCGCCCTGCGGCTCGGGGCCGAGGAGGTACATATCGTGTACCGCCGGTCGCGCGCCGAGGTCCCGGCACGCAAGGAAGAGTTCGAGAACGCCGAAGAGGAGGGCGTTATCGTGCACTTTTTGACCAATCCGGTCGAGGTGCTAGGCAACGAGAAGGGCTGGGTGCGGGGCCTGCGCTGCCAGCGGCAGGAGCTTGGCGAGCCCGACGCATCAGGGAGGCGGCGGCCGGTCCCGATCCCAGGGTCCGAGTTCGACATGGACGTGGACATGGTGATCATGGCCCTTGGCACGCGTCCCAACCCGATGGTCTTTACCCAGTCGGCGGGCCTCGAGCGGACGCGCCATGGCACCGTAGTGGCGGATGAGAACACCGGCCGCACCAAGCTCGAGCGCGTGTGGGCCGGTGGCGATATTGTGACCGGCGCAGCGACGGTGATCAGCGCCATGGGCGCCGGCAAGCGCGCAGCAGCCGATATCGACGCCTACCTGCGTGGGGAGGGGAACCAGGTCTGGTGGGTCGAGCCGGCAGCAACAGCCGCAAGCTGACCGCCTGCCGCGGCCGGAAGGGAACGAGGGTCTTCGGGGCATTCTGCTCCGGAGACCCTCGTTTCTTTCAGCGGCTCCGCCAGAGCCGGGGTGTGGGATCACCGGGAAGGCTTGCCGGGCCTATCGACTCCCCGGGGTGAGGAGCGCATACAGGCGGGCTTCGGTCTCCAACACCTCCGGGTCACAGGGTCGCCGCGCCCCGGGCGGAGTATCAACCAGGATCTGCTCGCGTACGGTGAGCGGCGCCCCATCGAGCACCATGATCCGCTGGCCGGTAAGAGCCGCCTCGGCAATGTCGTGGGTCACAAATACCACCGGCTTTGGCGCCCGCTGCCACTCGTCGAGCAAGAGCTGCACAAGCTGCAGGCGCAGGGCGATGTCCAGCGACTTGAACGGCTCGTCGAGCAGGAGGTACGCCGGGTTGACGGCAAAGGCTCGGCCGAGGGCCACGCGCTGGCGCATGCCGCCGCTCAGCTGGTGAGGGTAGAGCCCGGCAGCCTCACGCAGGGACAGGCGCTCCAGGTAGTGGGCCACGACGCTCCGCCTCTGGGCGACCGGGACGTGCAGGGCTTTCAGGCCCAGGCCAACGTTCTCCTCCACCGTCCGCCAGGGGAGGAGGCGGGGCTCCTGGAAGACATACCCCGGCGGGCCGGGCGGCCGGCGGACGAGGCCGCTATCGGGGGCGATCAGGCCGGCCAGGAGGTTGAGGAGGGTTGTCTTACCGCAGCCGGAAGGCCCGAGCAGGCAGAGTATCTCGCCCTCGCCGACGGTCAGGCTCAGGTCCTTCAGCACCAGCCGGGCGCCGTAGGCTTTGGAGACGTGCTCCAGGGCGAGCATTCAGCCCTCCTTCCGCCAGACCGCAGCGCGCCGGGCCAGGGGCCGGAGCAGCAGTCCTTCGGCCAACATGAGGAGGCCAAGGGCCACGACGACCCAGGCGAGCACCTCGGCCGTCTCCAGCCGCGTGCGGGCCAGGGCCATGGCACTGCCAACGCCGGTGCTCGAGGCGAGGAACTCGCCCATCACGCCGACGCGTACGGTCAGCGCTGCTGCCGTGCTCAGCCCCGAGAGGAGATGCGGTGTGAGCGCCGGCAGGTACACCTCCCGCAGCATATCCAGCCTCTGCAGGCCAAAAGCTCGCGCCATGTCGGCCAGGTCGCGGTCCAGGGCGCGCATTCCCTCCAGTGTCGCCACAAAGACCGCCGGCATGGCCACCAGCCACGCGACCACGATCGGGGCGAGGGAGCCGGTGCCGAACCAGATGAGGGCCAGAGCGAGCCAGGAGATGGGGGGCACGCCGGCGAGCACCGCCATGATCGGGCGGAGCAGGGCGGCGAGCGGTCGCGCGCGGCCCGCGGGAACGCCCAGGGCAATCCCCAGCCCTCCGCCGAGGGCAAAGGCGACCAGCAGCCGCCACACCGTCGTCGCGAGCTCGCGCGCCAGCTCGCCGCTCGCAGCCAGGGAGCAGAGGGCGGCGACGACCTCCAGCGGAGAGGGCAGGAGGATCGATGGATAGAAGGCGGCCAGGACGCTCCAGGCTGCCATCAACAGGCCGAAACCTGCTGCGGCCCAGGCTGCTCGAACCAACTTAGCCCCTGTAGTAGAACTCATCGGGCGGCAACCGGCCTCCGATCAGCTCCGGCGACAGGCTTTGCATCTCGGAGAGGAAGAACTCGATCTCGCTCCGGGCGGACTGTGCCTCTACAAAGGAAAACCGGATGAAGGGGATCGACTGTCTCATCGCCTCGGCAGGGATCGCCTCAAAGACATGGGCTCCCATGCGGGTCGCCTCGTCCGGGTGCGCGATGACCCAATCCACGGCCGCGCGATGCGCGCCCTGGAACCACTCCAGCACCGCCGGGCGCTCTCCGAGCGTGCGGTCTGCCACGACCGCGGCCATCGGCAGCCGGGGCGGCCGCCCCGTGGCTTGCGCCCAGGCGTCACAGTAGTCGACCGCCCGGCGGAGGGTGATGCCGTTCTGCTTCGCCTTCAGGATGGCGAGAGTAGCGGAGGGCTCGGAAAGCACGGCATGCGCGGCCCGCCCCGAGGCGAGGAGCTGTGCCGCCTCCGGAGCGGTGCTGACATAATTCGCCTGGAGGAAAGAGGCCATCTTTACGCCTTCACGGCGCAGGAGGTACTGGGTCAGGATATCCGGCAGGTCCCCGCGGAACGGGATGAGCACGGGCTGGCCCTTCAGATCGGCGAGGGAGGAGAGGTTGGGGTCGCTCGTCACCAGGTAGAGGATGCCCCAGATGTAGGCGTTCAGGAGCTGCACGGGTACGCCCCGGTTGTAGAGCGCGGCGGCCACGTTGGTCGGCACACCCGAGAAGTGAGCCTGGCCACTCGTGATACGGGCTCGCATCTCGTCGGCCGTTGACCAGACGGCGAAGCGGACCTCCTCCGCAAGCTCCTTCGGCACGCCCTGCTCGGCAACGCGCAGCAGAGCGAGGCTGGGAGGCGATGGTGCCCCCTGGATCACGATGGTCTGCAGACGGCCGGGCGCCCGGCGACAGGCG
Source organism: Anaerolineae bacterium (assembly GCA_023511475.1). GTDB lineage: Bacteria > Chloroflexota > Anaerolineae > SpSt-313 > SpSt-313 > SpSt-313. Next base: position 4,945 of record JAIMBM010000060.1, on the reverse strand, counting down.
CTCAGGCCCCCCAGGCCCAACGTGGCGAGCCCGGCGCGGGCGCCGAGAGACAGCAACTCTCTGCGGGTCAGGCCGGACATAATCGGGCCCTTCCTTTCCACCGGTCCGATTATAGCATCGTGGGCCGAGCGTAGCAAAGAGCCTGTCGATCGCTTTGCTCTTCCGCGCCGGCAGGTGCTATAATCCCGGCTTGAGCAGTAGTACTGGATCGGGTCACAGGAGGGTCACCATGGCCGGGCGCTACATCGCAGCCGTCGATCAGGGCACGACTTCGACTCGCTTCATGATCTTTGACTCGGCGGGTCGGATCCTGGGTGCGCACCAGCTTGAGCACCGGCAGATCTACCCGCAGGCGGGGTGGGTGGAGCACGACCCCCTCGAGATCTGGCAGCGTACCCAGGAGGTGATCCGCGGCGCGCTGGAGCGATCCGGCATCCGCGCGCAGGAGCTGGCGGCCATCGGCGTGACCAACCAGCGGGAGACCACACTGGTATGGGACCGCCATACCGGCAAGCCCTACTACAATGCCATCGTCTGGCAGTGCACCCGTACGAAGGACATTTGCGACGAGCTGGCCCGCGACGGCGGTCAGGATCGCTTTCGCGCCCGGGTTGGCCTTCCCCTGGCGACCTACTTCTCGGGGCCCAAGATCCGGTGGATTCTGGATAACGTCCCGGGCGTGCGCGCGGCTGCCGAGAGGGGCGATGCCCTCTTTGGCACTGTGGACACCTGGGAGATCTGGTGGCTGACCGGCGGCCCGCGCGGCGGCGTGCACGTCACTGACGTCACCAACGCCAGCCGTACGATGCTCATGGACCTGGAGACTCTGGACTGGGACCCGGAGATCCTCGAGATTCTGGGCATTCCCCGCCAGATGTTGCCCACCATCCGCCCTTCCAGCGATCCGGAGGTCTATGGCTACACCGATCGCGAAGGCCCGCTGGGGGCCGCCATCCCGGTCTGCGGTGACCTCGGAGATCAGCAGGCGGCGCTCGTCGGGCAGACCTGCTTCAGCGCCGGCCAGGCCAAGAACACCTACGGCACCGGCTGCTTCATGCTGCTGAACACCGGTACGCGCCCGGTGCCCTCGCAGAGCGGGCTGCTCACCACGGTCGGCTACAGGTTCGGCCGGTCGCCGGCCGTGTACTGCCTGGAGGGCTCGATCGCCGTCGCCGGGGCCCTCGTGCAGTGGCTGCGGGATAACCTGCGCTTCTTCGACTTTTCCAGGCACGTCGAAGACTATGCCCGGCAGGTCCCCGATAACGGCGGTGTGTACCTGGTGCCGGCCTTTTCCGGGCTCTTTGCCCCGTACTGGCGCGGGGATGCCCGGGGAGTGATCGTGGGCCTGACCCGCTATGCCAACAAGGGTCACATCTGTCGCGCGGCTCTCGAAGCTACGGCCTATCAGACGCGCGAGGTGCTCGAGGCCATGCAGAAGGACTCGGGCGTTGTCCTCTCCTCCCTTCGCGTCGATGGCGGCATGGTGCATAACGAGCTTCTGATGCAGTTCCAGGCCGATATCCTCGGCGTGCCGGTCGTCCGCCCGACCGTCGCCGAGACGACTTCCCTCGGCGCGGCCTATGCTGCCGGCCTTGCCGTCGGGTTCTGGAGCGGGCTGGAGGACCTGCGTCGGAACTGGCAGGTCGACCGGACGTGGCAGCCGCAGATGGATGCCGAGACCCGCGAGCGGCTCTACAGGGGCTGGCTCAAGGCGGTCGAGCGAACCTTCAACTGGGTGGACTAGGCTGGCGGCCATGCAGACATACGATGTTGCGATCATCGGGGCCGGTGTTGTCGGTTGCATGGTGGCCCGCGTCCTCTCCCGCTATGACCTCAGTGTGCTCCTCATCGACAAAGAGTCCGACGTTGGCGCCGGCACAAGCTCGGCCAACACCGCCATCGTGCATGCCGGGTACGACCCGGTCCCCGGCACCCTGAAGGCGGCGCTGAACGTCGCCGGCAACCGCATGTGGGATACGCTGGCCGCCGAGCTCGACATTCCCTTTGAGAGGCGAGGCGACTATGTGGTGGCGGTCGATCCCGAAGAGGTGCCGCGGCTAGAGCTCTTGCTGCAGCAGGGGAGAGCCAATGGCGTTACCGGTATGGAGATGCTGTCCGGCGAGGAGCTGCGCCGGCGCGAGCCCCTGGTCAATCCCAAGGCCTGCGCCGCGCTCTGGGCCTCGACGAGCGGCATCTGTGACCCTTTCGCTGCGGTGCTGGCCGCGGCTGAGAACGCCGTGACCAACGGCGTGACCCTGATGCTTGAGACGGCGTTCGAGGGGTTCCACATGGAGGTACGCCGCATCGCAGGCGTCCGGACCAGCCGGGGAAGCTTTCGCTGCCGGTGGGTCGTCAATGCTGCCGGGGTCTATGCGGACGAGGTCATGCACAAGGCCGGCGTGCGGCCTGACTTCCGCATCACTCCGAGGCGGGGGGAGTACTATGTGCTCGACCGCGCCCAGCTTCCGCTCAGGAGTGTGCTCTTTCCCGTGCCCACGGCCGTGAGCAAGGGGATCCTCGTGACCGCCACGGTGCATGGCAACCCCATCGTCGGACCGAACGCGCAGGACGTGGCCAGCAAGGAGGACCGGTCGGTTACGAGGGAGGGGCTTGAGGAGGTCTGGAGAGGGGCCCAGCGCCTCGTGCCGGGCCTCGATCCTCGGGCGGTCATCGGCCTGTTCGCCGGCCTGCGGGCGGCGGGCAATGCGCGCTGCCTGACCCCGGGGGTCGACTATGGGCACGACTTTGTGGTCGAGATTGCCGAGGGCGTGCAGGGGCTCGTGAACCTCGCCGGGATCGAATCGCCCGGGCTCACCGCGGCACCCGCTATCGCCGACAGGGTGGTGGAGTTGCTCCGGGATGCGGGGGAGCCCCTCCGCGAGAAGCGCAGCTGGAACCCGATTCGCCGGGCGCGGCCGCGCTTTCGTGACCTGCCGCCAGAAGAGCAGGCGGCACTGGTGCGGCGCAACCCGCTCTACGGACGGATCGTGTGCCGGTGCGAGACGGTCACCGAGGGCGAGATCGTGGCCGAGATCCACGCCCCAATCCCGGCCCGTACCTACGATGCCCTCAAGCGGCGTACCTGGCTAGGCACGGGGCGGTGCCAGGGAGGGTTCGACACGCCGCGGGTCCTTGCCATTCTGGCGCGAGAGCTGGGCCTCTCGCCACTGCAGGTGACCAAGAAGGGGCCCGGCTCGGAGTTCCTGTCGCGGCCCACCAAAGATGCAGACTGGAGCGACACTGGCCCGGAGCGAGCCGGGCACCGGGCAGGAGGCGGTTGGGAACGTTGAGGCGCAGCTATGATGTGATCGTCATCGGCTCGGGGCCCGGAGGCATGGCAGCGGCCATCGCGGCAAAGAAGCATGGTGCCGCGCACGTACTGGTGATCGAGCGCGATGTCGAGCCCGGGGGCATTCTGCTTCAGTGCATTCACCACGGCTTTGGCGTCGAGACTCTCAAGCAGGACCTGACCGGCCCCGCCTATGCGCAGCGTTTTGTCGACGAGGCGCTCGCCCTCGGCGTCGACGTGATGGTGGACGCGATGGTCCTTCAGCTCACGCCGTCGAGGCACCTGTGGGTGACGAGCACCCGCAGCGGCCTGGTGGAGCTGGAAGCGCGGGCCATCGTTTTGGCGATGGGCTGCCGCGAGCGGACCCGTGCCCAGATCCGCATCCCCGGAAGTCGGCCGGCCGGAGTATATACGGCGGGCACTGCCCAGCGGCTGGTGAACGTCGAGGGCTACATGCCGGGCAGGCGTTTTGTCATCCTCGGCTCCGGCGACATCGGCATGATCATGGCCCGCCGGCTGACGCTCGAGGGGGCGCGCGTCGAGCGGGTACTGGAGATCATGCCCTACCTGACCGGACTGACGCGGAACTATGTCCAGTGCCTGCTGGACTATGGCGTGCCACTGCAGCTGAGTCACACCGTGGCCCGGATTCTCGGTGACCGGCGCGTCGAGGCGGTTGAGGCGGTGCAGGTCGATGAGAACTGGCGCCCCGTGCCGGGGACCGCGGAGGTGATCCCGTGCGATACGCTCCTGCTCTCGGTCGGGCTGATTCCGGAGAACGAGCTATCCCGGCAGGCCGGCGTGTCGCTGGATCCGGCGACGGGTGGCCCGTACGTTGACCAAGGGTTTGGCACGAGTGTGCCTGGCATCTTTGCGGCCGGGAACGTCGTGCACGTGTATGACCTGGTCGACTGGGTGACTGAAGCGGGCTATGTGGCAGGGCGGAGCGCCGCTCGCTCTGCGTTGGGAGATCAGGTGCAGGGAGTGGCGAGCGTTGGCCTGTGCGCGGGCGAGAACGTCCGCCACGTCGTGCCCCAGCGGCTGAACCCTGAGAGCCTCACCGAGGGGCCGCAACGGCTGCAGCTGCGCGTCGTCCGCCCGATCGAGGGCCGGGCGCGAGTCCAGGTCGCTGATGGCGATACCCTCATCGCCGAGCAGCGCCTCCGCTACGCCCGGCCTGGCGAGATGGTGATGGTGACGCTCCCGCCGACCGCGTACGACCGGGTGCGGCAGGCGAAGGCGCTCGTGGTTATGGTGACGGAAGGGTAACGAGGAATCGGCTATGGCTCAGGAGAAGGCGCGGCTCATCTGTATCACCTGCCCGATGGGGTGCTCGCTGGAGGTGACGCACGAGGGGCCGGCGCTCGTGGAGGTGAGCGGCCACGCGTGCCGCCGAGGGATCGAGTACGCGCGGGCCGAGTTGAGCGATCCGCGGCGCATGGTGGCCACAACCGTTCGCGTCCGCGGGGGGCTGCACCCGCTGGTGCCGGTCGGTACGGCTGCGCCGTTCCCCAAGGGCAGGATCATCGAGCTGATGGACCGGCTCAGGGGGGTCGAGCTCGAGGCGCCGGTTCGTGCGGGGCAGGTGGTGCTGTCGGATGCCCTGGGTACCGGCGTCGATATCCTCGCCAGTCGAAGCATGCCGGCGGCCGGTAC
>JAIMBM010000006.1 GCA_023511475.1 Anaerolineae bacterium | reverse complement strand
CCACTCAGGTGTCTCCAGGCGGCCCTCTTTAGGGCGGCCAGCCTCGATTCTGGCCGCCTGTCCGCCCCTGAAGGGGTGAGGGGTGGGGGTCTGACGATGGGTGATCGTTACGCCTGTGGAGACAGATGGAGGCTGTCCGCCCCTGAACCGACTTGGGGGAGGGGACCCTTTTCCCACGGGGTGTCTCGCGTGCACAGGCGGACACCACGGCGTCCGCCTGTGCAGGGGAGGGGGCATCCCCCGCTTTCCTCGGGGTAGCGTAGAGCATACTCAAGCAGACAGCACGGGCAGGGGGTAGGCCGGCTGCCCGTGCTGGCAATCGCCTGTTGAGGTAGCAGCGGGCTCTTCTGAAGCTAGGCTCTCAGATCACCTCAAGGTAGTCTCGATCTGGCAGTGGCGGGAAGGGGGCGGTGGGCAGCGTCTGATACCAGTACGCCACAGAGGCAATGTCGTCCTGTAGAGGAAGATAGCGTCCGCCACTTCGCCAGCCCAGCGCCTGAATTGTGACTCGCAAGTCCTTGTCGAAGCGAATCGGATCCATGATGTGCCAGCGATACATGCCAAAGCGCTGCTGCGATCGGCGGCCACCATCTGGGCGGATGAACTCGTGCATCCCCATGAATGGAGTTGTGTAGGTAACATACTGTCCATCAAGAGTCCATCCGTATGCGCCCCCGAAATAGTCCTCCGTGCCCGTGCCGCAGATGGTCGGGAACTCGGTGTCGCCATCGATGTAGAACTTGATTTCCCCCTCGCCGAACCAGCCGCAGTTGTTCACCCCCCAGGCCAGGTAGGTGCCCACATATTGCCCTCGCCCTCTTATGCCATCGATGATCGTGTAGACCTGCTTGTAGGGGAGAGGATTGACGCGCCGAAACTGGGCGTGGAAGTAGGCTGCGTCGTCCGGCACAGAGGCCAACGCGTAGTTGATCTGGTAGTAGCAGATCATGTCCCGGTCATCGCGGTTCTCCATGGTAACCCGACAGGCTTGCCGGAATGGCATCGGCCAGAAGCAGTTCAACCCCCGGTTTGGGTTCACAGCTACCGGCAGCGAGCTGATCTGCGAGAATGGCCCGCCGTGGGGATCCTGTCGATTGGTCGACCAGCCACAAGCGAAAAAGTCGGGCAGGGGGCACTCTACCGATGGCTGTTCCTGACCATCCCAGTAGATGCGCAGTATGTGCTCGCGCCCCACGCTGCCCCCGAACCACATGCTCTGCACGGCGCCAGGTCCACTGATGCTAGCGAGGGCAAGAACCTCGCCGGGCGCAATGCGTACACTTGGCGAGATCTTCCAGCCTACCCCGAGATCGCGGGCGCATGCTGCTCCAGTCCCCTCAGTGGCTCTACCGCCCTGTCCCTTCTCGCCGGTGGGGTTCTCGGCACTGATCGAGCGCGTCTTGGCGGTCGAAAGAAGTGGGAGGACCCCCAGGTGCATGCTCAGTCCGCTGAAAGCTTCCATGTCCACTATTCCCTTTCTCAGCCCTTCATTCCTGTCAGGGCGATGCCCTGCACAAAGTGCCTCTGACCCGCCAAGAAGACGAGCATACCGGGCAACACAGCCATGGTGACGAATGCCATCGCTAGGTGAATCCACTGCTGCTGACGCATCATGGTTCCGGCGAACATATTCAGGCCCACGGGAAGAGTCAGCAGATGTTTGTCGCGCAGGACGAGCAGGGGCCACAGAAACTCGTTCCATGAGTTCAGGAAAGTGAAGATGCCCAGTGCTGACAACACCGGCTTGCACAAAGGAAGAATCAGCGTGGCATAGATCCAGAACTCGCCACAGCCATCGATACGCGCCGCGGCGATTAGCTCATTGGGGATGCTCTCCACGTACTGCCGCACCATGAAGATACCTGACGCACTGGTGAGCCCGGGCACGATAACCGCGGCCAACGTGTTAAGCAGACCCAGGTCTTTGAACAGGATGAAGTATGGGATCAGAGTCACTGTAGCTGGCACCATCATCGTCGCCAAGACGAGCATGAAAAGGGTCTCTTTCGCGGCAAACTCAAACTTGGCAAATACGTATCCGACCAGCGAACAAGTGAACAGGGTTGCGAGGGTGCGGGCAGCACCTACGTAGATGCTGTTGCCATAGAACTGGGCCACGGGCACTCTGCGGACCACCTCGCGGTAATTTGCCAACCCCATGAAGTGGCGGGGAAAGAATATGGGAGGGTACGTCCATACCTCGCTCATCGGTTTGAATGAGGTCATCAACATCCAATAGAGTGGGAAGAGGATGCAGGCGGCAAGCATCGCGAGCAGAGCCCATGTAAGCAGTGTAGCACCAAGGTGCATGCTATGGTTCTTCAGCTTCCTCAACATGCAGTAGCTCCTCTGTCAGGTACAAGTGAGCAAAGGTTCTGGACGCAGTGCGCTCTGCCCCATGTAGAAGGCCCACAAGCTTCGCCTAGTATTCGAAATCGTGGCGCAACACCCGCAATTGCAGCGCTGACACCACCGCCAGCGCTACGAAGAGCACAAACGCGACTGCAGAACCACGTCCCATGTCGAAAAAGTTGAAGGCATGCTGATAGATATGCAACACCAGTGTGCGCGTTGCTGTGCCAGGTCCGCCTCCGGTAAGGGTGTAGATCCCGGTGAAGTCCTGCAGCGTACCAACCGTTCCCATAACGACGAGATATACGAGCGTGGGCCGTAGCAGCGGGATGGTAATGAACAGGAATGCCTGCACCCTCGAGGCGCCGTCGATTGCTGCAGCCTCGTCCAACTCTGCGGGAATGGTGGTGAGGCCGGCGAGATACAGCACGAGCCACACTCCGAGGTTCTTCCAGTTCGTGATAGCGATGACCGAAACCCGAGCTCCCATGCTGGTAGTCAGATAGTTGTAAGGGCCTAGCCCAACCAGGCCAAGTAGGTAGTTGAGGGGACCCGTGACGGGAGCAAAGAGATCCCTGAAGATAAGAGACACTGCTACGGCTGAGGTCACTACCGGGAGAAAACAGACGGCTGTAAGGACACCGCGCCACGGCTGCCGTATGGGAAACAGGATCACGGCCAGTACTAGCGCGACGACCAACTGCAAGCCAACGTGACCAACCAAGAAGAGCAGGGAATTCCGCAGCGACACCCAGAACACTTCATCCTGAAGCGCCCAAGCGTAGTTCTCGAGTCCGACGAAAGGATGCGAATGTGGCTCGGCAAATCGCCATCGTCGCAGGCTCACGTTAAGGGCTGAGACGATAGGATATAGGTTGAACAGTGTGAAATACGCCAGAACGGGCACGAGGCTGAGCCAGACAAACAGGTTCTGCTGTCGCCTGAGCGAACCGCCCATCAGCAGCCTCAACGGCCGGGTTACCCAAGCATGCAGAGCTCTCTGCAGTACGCCACCCATTTCGCGCTCCTCGGCGCTGCATACTGGTGCGAAGGCTCGGCGGAGCGTACCCTCGTACGCTCCGCCTTCCAGCGTCCAGAGTCATCTTCCCCGTACGGCTTGTGCGGGCCGACGATAGCGGAGAACCTGCCAAGTGACACTCCTACTTTCCGGCGAGGATATCGTTTACCTTTTTCTCCGTCTCGCTCAGGAACTGCTCCTCGACGATCTCTCCTGCAGTGAGTCGCTCGAGTCCAGCGATGATGCTCTTCTCGATAGGTTCCCACTCGGGGATTGGCGCGTAGTAATTCTCCGTCTCGGGCAGGTACTGCGCGAACGATTGGGGGAAGGCATCCTTCTTCAGTACAGGGTCCTCGTATGCCGACTTGCTGCGAGGCATGTGCCCCACTTCCTTCCAGAAGATGATCTGGGCTTGTTTAGTGCTTACGAACATAGCGTAATCCCAGGCCGCCTCTTTTTGCTCTGGTGTAGCGTGTGCGTTCACGACATAGTCCCACTGACAGTTGGCATGAACCCGCCCGGCTGGCCCTCGCAACGGAGGCCCCACCTTGACATTCATCTTGGGGTTACTCCACCAAGGGCGACACCAAGGTCCGAACCAGAGCATGCCACACTTGCCCGCCAGGAACATCTTGTAGTCAGACTCCTTAGGAGTGAGTCTCCTGTGAACTCTTGTTGCCTCGAGACCAGCTGGGCTGTTGAACGCTGCCCTGGTGAAGGTGTCGTTCAGCACTCGCCCGCCGTAGGCCAGCAACACTGTCGTCCAGTTCACGATCTGGAACAACCCCTCGGGCATATTGCAGATCGCCTGGATCCCAGGCCGATCCAACCGAGGGAGAAGGGAGACCAACTGTTCATACGTTTCCGGGAGTTCCTCTTCCGGGATTCCGGCCTCCGCCCACACGTCCTTGTTGTAGAGGGGGAGTGGACATCCAATCTCCTCGACAATAGTGTACAGCTTCCCGTCGATTGTGCCCCCCTTGATGTTCACCTCAAAGAAGTCCTGCGTCACGAAGTCCACGACATGTGGAGGAGCTGGATCGAGGTAACCGCCCTTGACAAACGTGGGCAGCCAGGGACCATAGATGCCGCAGACGGTGTCACCGACTCCCGCTGACCAGCCCACAACGAGCTTCTGCACCATGTCCTTCGTCGGATAGAAGACCTGGCTGATCTGCACGTTAGGGTGCTGCTCCTGATACCACTGAATGTGTCTTGCGTGGCAGTCCACCACAGTCTGGACGTCATGGGTGCATAGGCTGATTGATACACTCGGTCTGGGCGCTGGCTTGGTCGGCGGTATGGCGGTCTCCCTCACCACTTTCTCAACAACCACCGTCTCTTTCACTGGTTTCTCGACCACCTTCGGCTGACACGCCGATGCGAGAAGGCCAGCGCCTGCCAGTGCGACGGTCCGCAGCCAACGCCGACGGGTCACAACCGTGTTCCCGGTAGTCATGGCTCCCTCCTTCTTTTTCGCTGCACCATTTCACGAGGCTCACAGACGCTCGCGTCTTTGATTGGCCAGGTCCGCACGCAGCTGTCTTCCCGGTATCCTCACCTCCTGCCCTCCTCTCGATGCACATCCACGCACTCGCGAGCCTGGGACGTCGCTGACAAGGATAGTCGAGGCAGTGCACTGTTGGAGGCGCCAATTGGGTCCGGACTGACAAATTGGCTCACTCGATCAACCTCGCCCTGCGCAGGAGCACACCAGGGGATGTGGTATGCAGGGAGCTTGGACATGACGTGTTGCTCCGAGAATCCCAGAGAGCGACGTTGACACTTATGCCGTCGGGTGTTATCATCGCCTTCTAGTATACCAGAAACCGGTACGGTGCCGGTGCCATGAAGTGACATTGCTGTGCCAACGTGGGCTCTGTCAGGCATGTCGCACCGGCTTCGCAAATCGGTGCGACTCCTCAGATGTCCGCCAGGTGGGGTCTTGCTCGTATGTCCGCCTTGGGTACCGTCGTCGGAAGCATGTGTGCCGTGGGGGGAACCTGCACCTTGGTCATCTTGCATCGGCGGGGTTTTCGACCGCAGACGGGCCCTGCTCAAGGCGGAACGAATCCCTCCGCTCTTGGCGCAATCCGGCAGAGCTGGCGTGTTCTGCTGGCAGAACCCCCTCTCTTCCGAACAATACTCAACAAGTGGCAGTTCGTCGCACACCACGAATGAGAGTCATGAGGCATCGGACTTGCAGGCACGGACAGTCCAGGTCCTAACCCGCGCTGGGCAGAACCTCGGTGCACTGCACCAACCATTGGCTGCCATGAGCCACCGGTGAGAGCTACCATGTTCCGCGGCAGGACTCGTGTCAAGTGTTTCTATGCCGAGCAGAGCGCGGGGGCGTACGCCGGCCGCGCTGATCTCGGGTATCGCCTCGTGCCCGTAGACCGCATTGTGGGCAGCGTGGGACGCTGCCACGAGCTGGACGCGCGCTTTCAGCCCCTCAGCCTGACGCGAGCACGCCGCCAACGCCTCGAGCGGATCCGGCGCCTCGTGGATCAGGGCGCCATCCTTCCCCCGGTGGAGCTCTACAAGCTGCGGGATGAGTACTATGTGATCGATGGGAACCACCGGGTGGCTGTCGCGAAGGAGAACGGCCAGGTCGAGATCGATGCCCACGTGATCGAGCTCCTGCCCGGAGGCACGCGCCCGGAGGATCGGCTGTATCTGGCGCGACGCGCCTTTGTCAGCGAGACGGGCCTCGGGGGCGTGGAGGTGAGCCAGATTGGGGGCTATGAGCGCCTGCAGGAGGAGATTGCTGCACACCGCCTGAGCCTGGCCGCCGAAGGGAAGGGGCAGCCTGCCCTGCGTGAGGCGGCTGCGGACTGGTACCGGCGTCGCTTCGAGCCCGTCGCCCGGATGCTGGCGGCGCATGGCCTGCCGCGACGGGCCGGCAGGACGGCCGGGGACCTGTACCTGGACCTTGCGACCTGGCGGGCCGCGAACAGCCGCGAGGGCAGTGGCATGACCTGGGAGGAAGCCGTAGCGCATCTGGAGGCGCTCTACCCGGTGCCCTCTCTTTGCGAGCGCCTGGCGATGGCGTGGGCACAGCTGGCCGAGAGGGCGAGGGCGCTGCTACCCGGCGGGCGGCGGGAGCCGTTGCCCTGCCCCCATGCCTACGCCGGTCCGGATGGCGCAATCTACTGCCTGCGCACTGGGCGCCTCACCCGCCATCAGCCCCCATCACCTCCTGCTCGAGGCGCCGAAAGAACATCTCCATGAAGGCGTGCCGCTCGCGGCCAATGCGCTGTGCCGTCGCAGTGTAGAGCGTCGCCTGCAGCCGGGAGAGCTTGAGCAGCCACTCGTGGACGGGCGTGTGCTCGCCGGCCAGGTTGTTGCCTTCTTCCAGAGCTGAGGCGAGCTCCCTGATCGACATCTCCGGCCACAGCGCCTGCCCGAGGGTCCCGGCGGTAGCATAGGCACGCGCGATGCCGATGGCGCCCATGGCGTCGAGCCTGTCGGCATCGGAGAGGATTCGGGCCTCGAGGCTGGCCGGTGCCGGCCCGCTGCGGAAACGGTGGCTGGCGATGGCCTCTGCGACCGCGTCGATGCGGGCAGGGTCTGCACCGCGCAGGATCTCCCGGGCTCGCTCCGCCCCGGCGTGCGCATGGCAGGGACCGCCGGCACGTTCCTCGGCCCGCGCCACGTCGTGCAACAAGGCGGCGGCGCGCAGCATCTCGAGGTCCGCCCCCTCGGCTGCGCCGATGCGCTCGGCGAGGCGCAGCACGCGCAGGACGTGGGCAAAGTCGTGGGCCGGGTCGGCCGCCTGGTAGAGCTGCCGTGCTTCCTCAATCGTGATCATGTCCTGCCTCCGCCGAGGGCGGCGTCGATCGCCGGCGCCTCCGTGGCGGGTAGTGCTGCATTTTGGCCCCGTGGGCGGGGAGGATCCCCGGCTCCCGCACGCCGCTCTTGGGAAAGGGTTCCCCATCCCCCTACCCCCTTCCCCGTCGCTGAGACCGTTGCACGGATACTGTCAGAAGGGGGGTCGAGAAGAGTGCTGTGCGTGTGAAGAGAGCGGCTTCGAGCCTTCTTGTCCCGCCCGAGACCGCTGCTACCGCAGTTGGCCGGCGCCTATGCAACCCGAGACGGCGGCTCGGGGTCTCCTTGGGCTCGCGAGGCCCTTCTTGATGGCCCAACTCGGGCTCTCTGCGGCCCTACACTGCCATCACCGCCCTGATCTCCGCCTTGCACTTCCACGCTTGCCAGATCACTCGCAGGTTGTAGGCAGCGCAGAGCAGCAGCCATTCGGCGCGCACGTTCTCCAAACCTCGCCGCAAGAATCGCGAGAGACCCATATGCTCCCGCATGACAGCAAATACAGGCTCGACCGTCGCAGCCCGCCGCCGCATCATCTCCTTGCCCCGCTCTGTCCGCATCTTCTCCCGGTTCTGCCGCAGAAGAGCGTCTTGGGGTCGCACGCGAATCCGCCGTCCACTCTTGTCCTTGGTGCACGAGTCCCTGTGGGGACACCCACGGCACTCCTTGCACCGGTACACCCGCACGCCATAGTTGTCTCGCTGCGGATCATCGTGCACTTGCTCCAGCACCAACGTCTTTCCAGCCGGACAACGGTAGGTGTCTGTCTCCGCATCGTACACGAAGGCGTCCTTGTGATACAGCGCCTTCTCCGACTTGGACTCTTTCCGCCTCATGTTCGGATCGGCAACGTACACTTCCGTAGGCCGATCCTCAACTGCCGCCAGGTTCTCCGCCGAGTGGTAACCGCCGTCACACCCCGTGACCTCAGCCAACCGCCCTGTGTTGGCCTCGATCTCATCCAGCATCGGCACCAACGCCTCATTGTCCGTCGCCTGTGCGATCACCTCCGCCCCCACGATCACCCGCGCCTTCTCATCCACGGCCGCCTGCGCGTTGTACCCCACGACGAACCCATGCCGCCCCTTCATCTGTACCGCCTGGGGGTCTGCCAGATTGATCTCGGGTCCGTAGGGCTGCCCCGTCTTCGGGTTGATTGCTCCACCATGATGGCTCTTGCGATTGGCTTCCCGTTGATCCAACTCCGCCAGCGCCTCCCCGATGCGCGCCCGCAGTTCCTCCGGGTCCTTCAGCGCTTCCGGCATCGTGTACCCCTCGGGGTCTGGAGAGGCACTCTGCTCTTCCGCCTCTACCGAACCCTCGAGTCGCGCAATAGCCTCCTCCGCGCGTTTCTCCAGGTCAAGAAGTTCCTCCCGGTTCAGCGCCTTGTCCCGAGAGACCGTGCTCACCCGCGTCCCATCCACCGCATGCAAAGCAAAACCCACCAGCCCGACCCGCACCGACGTGTGCACAGTCTGTCTGAACAGATTGCGCATCGCCTCGCGATTCGCCTTGAAGAAACGCGCCAGCGTGCTATGGTCCGGGTGTTGTCCACCCAGCAGCCAGATCAGCGGCAGGTTCTCCCTCGCCGCCGTCTCCAAGCGCCGGGTCGAGCGGATGCGCATCATGAAGCCATACAACCAGAGCGACAACAGCATCCGGGCATCGTACTCCAGGCCGCCTCTGACGGCGGGCACCTTGCGCAGACCCAACGCCGTCAGGTCCAGCTGTTCCACAAAGCTGGCGATGAAGCGCACGACGTGGTCCATCGGGACCATGTCGTCCAGACTGGGTGGCAGAAGCCACATCTGGTCACGGGTATAAGGGCGAACTGGCATGGGCACCCCCCACATATGCAAGGTGTCGGTATGGTACCACAACTACGTTGGGTACGCAAGTCGATCCATGGAACAGTCTCATTGTGCCGGGCGAGGCAGAGCTCAGCACCCGGCTGCCACCCAGGCACGACACGCTCCTCGAACGAGCACAGGCCTCCGAGAGCATTGAGGTCCTCAAGGCGACCTGCCAGGCCATCCCCTCGGCCTCCCCTTGCGACCTCTCTTGCACCACCATCCCCCTCAGCGGGCGACCTGCGAGAGCTCGTCCTCCCTGAAGGTCGCAAGCGGCAGCTCCTCCTCGAGGCTCCGCCCCGGCACGTACCCAAAGAGGGCCTGCACCTCCTCCCCAACCGCCGCAAAGAGCGTCGAGACCGGCAGGTGGCTCGGGCAGGCACTCGAGCAGGCACCACAGCTCACACACGAGGTCGCCATGTGATTCAGCCGCGTCAGGTGGAAGAGCAGAGTATCCGCCGGCAGCCGCAGGGCGCCGCGGCGTTGCAGCGCCTGCCAGTACTCGGCCGGCGCGTGGTCGAAGGTCGCCGTTCGGAACAGGCACTCCTTGCAGTAGCAGATCGGACAGGCGACCATGCAGTTGTGGCAGCGAATGCACCGCCCGAACTCGGCGAGGAGGCTCGGGACGTCCCGCACGCGCGAGCGCCACTCCTCGAGGGCGCGGCGCCGCTCTGCCCTCCGCGCCGCTTGCAGCGACGCGAGGGTCTCCTCTCGGTGCTGCGGGGCTGCGACCCGCTCATACCCCAACTCCTCAACCAGCTCCTCGCTCGCCATGACGAGCGCGCCACCCTCAACCCCAATGAGGGCGACCGTCACCTGGCAACCCGACGGCACAAACCCCTCACAGATCGCACACGCGGGCCTCAACTCGGCCCGTGGCAGGGGCGAGACGGTCCCCTGCGGCGCGCCGACCAGGGCGTGCGCCACGGGATCCGCCCCGCCGGCCACGAGCACGGCATAGTCCGGCACCTCGTAGGTCCCGAGGCAGTCGACGCCGATCAGCGTCACGCCCGCGAGGTCCGCCTGCTTGAGCTTGGCCAGCTCGATGGACGCCCTTATCTCGCACGACCGGAGCACCGCCCCCAGCCGGTAAGGCGCGCCGCCCGCCGTCAGCGCCGAGACGAGCCGCGCCCCCTGCACCGGCATCACCGGCGCCAGCGGTTCGGCGTCGGCGACGTCCTCCGGCCGGCTCACCAGGGCCGGCACCACGCCGCTACCGCCGGGTGCCAGGCGTGGCACCAGCACAGCATCCACCACGCGCGCGCGCAAAAGGTCCGCGAGCAGCCCGCGCAGCGCTCCGACGGCACCCTCCTCGTGACCCGTCACTCTGGCCCAGACGTCCATCTAAGTACCCCATCGGCCGCGCAGCGGGCTCGGTCCCTTCGCGCGGATGGCGGCTACCATCTCGGTCATGGTCTGGGCGAAGAGGCGGCCCTCGGAAGCCGAGATCCATCGCAGCCACACGCGGTCGGGGTCAAAACCCGTCTGCTCCAGTATCTTCTTCAGCAAGGCCACCCGGCGCCGCGCCTTATAGTTGCCGTTCTGATAGTGACAGTCGCCCGGGTGGCAGCCACCGATGAACACCCCATCGGCCCCCTCGAGGAGCGCCTTGAGCACATAGGCCGGGTCGAGCGCCCCGCTGCACATGAGCCGGATGATGCGCACGTTGGGCGGATACTGCAGACGCGCGGTCCCCGCCAGGTCCGCGCCCGCATAGGTGCACCAGTTGCAGAGAAAGGCGACGATCCGAGGCTCGAACGCTTCGGCCATGCCTTACGCCTCTCGCACGTCGACCACCTCGACGCCGAGGCCCGGCAACGCCTCCAGCAGCTTCTGCCGATCGACGTCCCGCACCTTGATGGTGATCAGGCCCTTGCCCGGCTCCGCGCCGTTGAAGGTGCCCAGCGTCACGATATCCCCGCCAAGGCTGGAGATGGTCCCGGTCAGGCTGGCCAGCATCCCCCGCCGGTTTGGCACCAGGAGGGTCAGGCGCAGCCCTCGCTCGCGGGCACCAAGGAGCTCCAGAAAGATCTTGAACAGGTCCGTCTCGGTGATGATCCCGACCAGCTTGCCCGCACGCATGACCGGCAGGCCACTGACCCGACTGTCGGCCATGATCCGGGCCGCCTCCTCGAGGGGGCAATCCTCCTCGATGGTGATGGGCTCCCGGTTCATGAGCTGCCCGACCTTGATCTGGGAGATCAGATAGTTGATCTCAAAGACGCTCAGCGAGGTAGCCGGAGAAGGGGAGGCGTACAGCAAGTCCTTCTCCGACACCATGCCGATCAGATTGCCCTGCCCGTCGACCACGGGCAGTCGCCGGATGCGGCGCTCGCGCATCAGGCGCAGGGCATCGTGCATCGACGTGTCCTCAGTCACCGTGATGGGGTTGGGCGTCATCCGCTCCCGGACCAGCATCTCTTCACCTCCCTTATGCGTCGCCCGATGGGGCGACCCCTACCACCTGCAGACAACCTCCGCCTGAACGCGCACTCCCTCTGCAAGCCGGGCACTCTGCCCACTAGCCCGAGAGGGCTGCCTCGATCTTGGCCAGCTCCATGCGCTTCTCGAACCCCTTCTGCTGCGAGGCACCCGATGGGCAGGCGGTGCAACACGCACCGCAGCCCTGGCATAGCACCGAGATCACCCGCGCCACCGGGCGCTCGCCCTCCAGCTTGCGGGCCCCGTATGGGCACACCGTGACGCACACCCCGCAGCCCGCGCACAGCCGCTCGTTGACTGTCGCCGTAATCCCTGCCGCCTCCAGCTCCCCGCGCGACAGGAGCGCCACCGCCCGCACCGCGGCCCCGTAGGCCTGCGCCATCGCCTCCTCGAGGTCCCGGGGCGAGTGCGCCAGGCCGCACAGGTACACCCCGTCCGCAGCAAACTCGAGCGGCCGCAGCTTGACGTGCGCCTCAAGGAAAAAGCCGTCCTCGGTCAGCGGAACCTTCAGCGCCCGGGCGAGGGGTCCGTTGTCGCCCGGCTCGACCCCGCTGGAGAGGACCACGAGGTCCGGCTGCCAGGAGAGCACCCCATCGGCCGTCTCCGCCTCCACACAGAGCCGGTCCCCTTCCGTCCAGACCTTTGGCTTGCGCGCCACGTCGTAGGCGAAGAACAGGACGCCAAGCTCGCGGGCGCGGCGATAGTGCAGCTCGCGGAAGCCATACGCCCGGATGTCCCGGTAGAGCACGGCGACCTCGGTCTCGGGGCTGGCCTCCTTGAGGGCGATGGCGTTCTTGAGGGCCTGACTGCAGCAGAATCGGCTGCAGTATGGGCGCTCCGGCTCACGCGAGCCGACGCACTGGATCATCAACACCTGTCGCGCCGGCAGCGGCCCGGCGGCCAGCCGCTCCTCGAGCTCGGTCTGCGTTAGGACCCGCGCGTCCTCCCCATAGAGATACTCTCGCGGAACCACAGCCCGGCCCCCGGTTGCCACGATGATGGCGCCGTGCGCCACACGCGCCTCGGAACCATCGGCGAGGCGCAGAGTCGTCTCGAACCTGCCGACGTGCCCCTCCACACGGCTCACCTCTGCCTGAGTGTAGAGGGTGATACGAGGCTCCGAGCGCACCTCCGACGCCAGGGTCTCCAGCAGCCTCTGGGGATCGCCGCCCCCGAGCAGCCGATAGATGTGCCGCAGGTGCCCGCCCAGCTGTGCCTCGCGCTCCGCGAGATGCACCGCGAACCCCTGCCGGGCCACCGACAGCGCCGCCGTCATGCCCGCGGCACCGCCGCCGATAACCAGTACCGCCGGCTCGACGGTGAGCCGCGGCCGGCTGATCGGCCGCAGCAGCCTGGCCTTGGCCACGGCCATGGCCACGAGGGCTTTGGCCTTCTCGGTAGCTGCCGCCGGATCGTGCCGGTGAACCCACGAGTCCTGCTCGCGCAGATTGGTCATCTCGAACAGGAAGCGGTTCAGGCCGGCCTCACGGATCGTGTCCTGGAACAGCGGCTCATGGGTGCGTGGCGTACAGGAAGCGACCACGATGCGGTTGAGGCCATGCTCCTCGATCTTTTCGCGGATCCTCGCCTGCGTATCCTGCGAGCACGTGTAGAGATTGTGCTCCGCATAGACCACGCCCGGCAGGGTCCGCGCATACTCGACCACGGCGGGCACATCGACCACGCCACCGATGTTGATGCCACAGTGACAGACAAACACGCCAACCCGCTCCTCGACCCCGCGCAGGTCACGCTCCGGCGGATAGGTCTTGGTCCGGGTCAGCGTCCCACGAGCAGGCGCGAGGAGCGCCGAGGCCTGCGCCGCCGCGCAGGAGGCCTCGATGACCGTCTCCGGGATATCCTTGGGCTCCCGGAAGGTGCCAATGGCAAAGACGCCCGGCCGCACCGTAGCCGCCGGCGCGAGCGCCGGCCGCGCCGGGAAGCCGTTCCCGTCCGGCTCGAGCCCGAGCGCCCGGGCCATCTCCCGAGCCGAGCGGCCGACCTCCAGCCCCATCGAGAGGACCACGAGATCGAACCGCTCCTCCCGCAGTGTCCCGTTCGGCTCGGTGTAGCGCACGATCACGTCGCGCGTCGCGGGATCCTCCTTGAGCGCCGAGATGAGCGAGCGGACGAACCGCACCCCGTGCTCCTGCCTGGCCCGCTCGAGATAGCGCTCAAAGTCCTTGCCAAAGGCGCGCAGGTCGAGGTAAAAGATCGTGGCCTCGACCTCGCCAAGGTGCTCCATGGCGATGACCGCTTCCTTGAGCGCATACATGCAGCACACGGAGGAGCAGTAGGGGTGCCCGCCGGCCACGTCGCGGGAGCCGACGCACTGCAGCCAGGCGATACGTCGCGGCTCCGCCCCGTCGGAGGGGCGCTGCACGTGCCCGCCGAAGGGCCCCGACGCGGAGAGCAGGCGCTCGAACTGCAGGCTGGTGACGACGTTGGGATAGCGCCCGTAGCCGTACTCCTCCTTGAGCCGCGCGTCGATCACCTCCGCCCCCGGGGCAAGGATCACCGCGCCGACCTCGAGGACGCGCCGCCGGCCGGCCATCTCGTGGTTGATGGCCTTCGGCTGACAGGCGTACTGGCACTCCAGGCACTCCGAGCAACCGCCACAGGAGAGGCACCGCTCCGCCTCGGCAACCGCCGCCTCCTCGTCCAGCGCCAGGGTCATCTCGGCAAAGCTCTGGCGTCGCACCGGTGCCGGCAGGCGCCGCGGCACCGTCCGCCTGCGCCTGCGGGCCGGGCTCCGCCGCAGCCGCTCCTCGACCTCCTCATCCGTGAGGCTCACGACCGGCTGCAGGACTGGCTCGGCAGCCGCAGCCGGATCTCCTCTCAGGTAGCGGTGAATGTTGCGCGCGGCTCTGTGGCCGGCGGCGATGGCCTCGACGACCGATCCCGCCCCAATGACGGCATCGCCTCCGCCAAACACGCCGGGCAGGCCCGTCGCGAGCGTCTCGGGATCGACGACCAGCCGTCCCCTTGCGGCCTGCACCCGGGGGTCGCCCGTCACGAGCGCCAGCTCGGGCGCCTGTCCGATGGCAAAGATGACCAGGTCCCCCGCGAGGATGTGCTCGGTCCCCTCGCGCACGTCCATATCCGGCCGGCCGTCAGGGAAAAAGCCGCGGAAATCGACCTCCACGCACCGAACGCCCGCCGCGCGCCCAGCCTCAGCCACAATCTCCCGGAAGGTGCGGCTCGGAAAGACCTCGACGCCTTCCTCCTCGGCCTCAGCGAGCTCCTCAGGTGTCGCCGGCATCTGCTCCCGGCTCTCCAGGCAGGCCATGCGGACCGCGCTCGCCCCGAGGCGGAGGGCCGTCTGGGCCACGTCGACCGCCACCGGCCCGCCACCCAGCACGATAACCCGGCGACCCGTCAGGTCCGGCCGGTCGTCGAGCGCCACGCGGCGCAGGAACTCGGTCCCGACCCACACATCCGGGAGATCGGCCCCCGGGATGGGGAGCTTGCGCCCGCCGTGAGCCCCGACCGCCACAAAGACCGCCTGATACCCCTCGTCGAGCAGGGACTGCACGCTTTCGACGCGGGTGTTGAGCCGGAGGTCCACGCCGAGGGCCACGATGTCGGCGATCTCGCGCGCGATGATCTCCCTCGGCAGCCGATGGGCCGGCACGCCCACCCGCATCATCCCGCCGGCAACCGGCAGGGCCTCATAGACCGTCACCCGGTAGCCCAGCCGTGTCAGGTCGGCGGCAGCGGTGAGCCCCGCCGGCCCCGCTCCGACGATCGCTATCCGCTCGTCGTACACCGGGTCGATGGGCTGCACCGGATCGGTCCCCTCGGCCCACACCCGGTCTACCACAAAACGCTTGAGCGCCGCAAGGGAGACCGGCTCATCGACCGTCCCCCGCGTGCATTTCGTCTCGCAGAAGCGCTTGCAGATGCGGCCACAGATGCCCGGGAAGGGGTTATCCTCCTTGATGGCCCGGTAGGCCTCACGGAACCGCCGCTCGCGAATGAGCGCCACGTACCCCTGCGAGCGCTGATGGATCGGGCAGGCCTCGCGGCACGGCGAGGTCCCTCGTTTGTCGATGGCATAGGCGTTGGGCGTCGCCTGCGGGTAGAGCTTGTATGCTGCCCGGCGCCCGGCCAGCTCCCCGTTGAAGGGATCGGGCAGCGAGACGGGGCAGGCGTTGCCGCAGTCGCCGCAGGCGGTGCACTTCAACGTGTCGACAAAGCGCGGCTGCTCCTCGATCACCGCCCGGAAGCGGCCGGGCTCGCCGCTCAGCTCGACCAACCTCGCCAGCGTGATGATCTCGATATTGAGGTGTCGGCCGCACTCGACCAGCTTGGGCGACAGGATACACATGGCGCAGTCGTTGGTCGGAAAGGTCTTGTCGAGCTGCGCCATCACGCCGCCGATGGCCGGCTTTTCCTCGACCAGGTAGACTCTGAAGCCAGCCTCGGCCAGGTCGAGGGCTGCCTGCATGCCGCCGATCCCACCGCCGATCACCAGCACGGCGCCGACCGGCTGCGTATCAGGTTCCGACCCCATGTCCACCAACCTCAGACGGTTGTCGCAGGATTGCCGTCACTGCAGGCCAGCCCGCAGGGCAGGCGGAGCAATCCACCAGTCCCACCTGCTATCCCCTTCCCGCGGGCCGTAGCTCCTCCTGCAGCCGCGAGACCCCCCACCGTCCCCCCGAAACGGGGGGATAGGCACTCTCCTCCCCTCGCGGCCACTCCCTTCCGGGCGATGCTCTCTCCTATTCCCCCGCGCCGAGGGAACGGTAGCGGGTCGCATCGTCCCGGCGATGCGGAGGATCGGACCCCCCACCGTCCCCCCGAAACGGGGGGATAGGCTCTCTCCTCCCCTCGCGGCCACTCCCTTCCGGGCGATGCTCTCTCCTATTCCCCCGCGCCGGGGGAACGGTAGGGGGTCGCATCGTCCCGGCGATGCGGACGATCGGACCCCCCACCGTCCCCCCGAAACGGGGGGATAGGCTCTCTCCTCCCCTCGCGGCCACCCCCTTCCGGGCGATCCTCTTTCCTATTCCCCCGCGCCGGGGGAACGGTAGGGGGTCCTCCTATTCCCCCGCGTCGGGGGAACGGTAGGGGTCCTCCTATTCCCCCGCGTCGGGGGAACGGCAGGGGGGCCCCGCCTCGGAGGAGCCTCATTGGACCTCCCCCAGCACCGCCCCGACCATCGCCAGCGTCTGCTCCGGGCGCCAGTTGCGCACCACGCAGGCCTTGTTCGGGCAGGCCACGACACAGGCCCCACACCCCTGACAGAGCGCGGCATTGACCTCCGCCACACGCAGGCGCGCGTTGAGCGAGCGCGCCTCATACGGGCAGGCGCTCACGCACAGGCCACATCCCGCGCACAGCTCCTGCAGAACCGTCGCGACCGTTGGCTCCTGCACCAGCTCGGGCCGCGAGAACAGCCCCAGAACCTTCGCCGCAGCCGCCTCGGCCTGCGAGACCGTCTCGGCGATGTCCTTCGGCGCCTGCGCGGCGCCCGCCAGAAAGATGCCCGCCGTCAGGCTCTCTACCGGGCGGAGCTTGGGATGGGCCTCCCGGAAAAAGCCCAGCTCATCGGTCGTTGCCCTCAGCCGGCGCCCCAGCTCCGCTGCCCCGGCACTCGGGACGACCGCCGCCGCCAGGACGACCAGGTCCGCGGCAACCTCGACATTGCGCCCGGCCAGCGTGTCGACCCCCCAGACGATGACCTGATCGCCCTGCCGAAAGACCTTGGCCACCTTGCCGCGCAGATAGAGGACGTGTCCCTCCTCCATCGCCCGCTGGACGAACTCTTCGTAGCGCCGGCCCCCCGTGCGCACGTCGATGACAAACACAACCGCCTCACCATCGGGGACGCGCTGCCGGTAGAGGAGCGCCTGCTTGGCCGTGTAGAGGCAGCACACCTTGGAGCAGTAGGGCACACCATGCTCGGGGTCCCGCGATCCGGCACACTGCACAAAGGCCACGCGGCGCGGCACACGACCGTCGGACGGCCTCCGCGGCACCTCCTGCGCGAGGAGCCGCTCGAACTCCAGGGCGTCCACCACGTCCGCCACCCGCCCGCCGCCGTACTCCCCCAACCGGCTCAAGGGGATGAGCTCGTACCCGGTCGCCACGACAATCGCCCCGACCTCGTGCTGTGTCCCTCCTGCAGGGTCGGCCTCGCTCCGGTATCCACCCGGGGCGTTCGCACCCGCAGCCGGGCGAACGGTTACCGTAAAGCTGCCGACGTACCCACTCGCCGACTCGACCTCGCTGCCGAGGAGCACCCTGATGCGCGGATGCTCCCGCACGCGCTCGATGAGCGTCTGCAGCGGCGCTGCCAGCGGGGTCAGGGCCGCATAGGTCTCCCGAATCTGGCGAAGCCTCCCGCCCAGCTCCGCCCCGCGCTCGACGAGGATAACCTCGTAGCCCGCGTCTGCGACCTCGAGGGCGACCGTCATCCCGGCGATGCCGCCGCCTATCACCAGAAGCCGTCGCGTGACGGGCGTCCCGAGCGGCTCGAGCGGGTCATCGCCTCGCACCTTCTCGACCAGGCTGGCGATCAGAGCGATCGCCTTCTGCGTCGCCTTCTCCCTGTCCTCCTGGTGCACCCAGCTGCACTGCTCGCGGATGTTGGCGATCTCCACGCGATAGGGGTTCAGGCCGGCGGCCTCGGCCGCCCTGCGGAAGGTCGCCTCATGCATGGAGGGCGAGCAGGCGGCGACCACGATGCCGTCCAGCCCCTGCTCGGCAATCGACTGGCGGATGAGCGCCTGCCCCGGGTCGGAACACATATAGCCATAGTCGGTCGCGCAGGCCACCCCCCGCAGCCCGCGAACGGTCTCGGCCGCTCGCCTGACGTCGACTGAGCCTGCGATATTGCTGCCGCAGTGGCAGATGAACACGCCGATGCGGCGCCCGGTCCCGGCACAGGCCTCCCGGCCCTGCCCGACGGGCAGTTGCCCCTCGCGATCCCTATCTGCGCCCATCTGCCTGTACCTGAACCTGGGCCTCCCTCTCCCATCGCGAGAAGAGGGACAGGACCCGTGCTGCCGCAGCACTGGCCTGCGCGACCGTCTCGGGGATGTCCTTCGGTCCCGCCGCTGCTCCCGCCACAAAGACCCCCGGGCGCGGCGTATCTACCGGTGCCAACTGCGGGTCGCGCTCCTCCATAAACCCATCCTCGCCGATGGTGAGGCCCAGGACCCGCGCCAGGTCCCTCTGCGAGGAGTCGGGCAGGGCCGCGGGCGCCAGAACCACCAGGTCAGCAGCGACCTCCACATTGCGGCCCGAGAGGGTATCGGTGCCCCATACCATCACCTGATCGCCATCCCGAAACACCTTCGAGACCTTGCCCCGCAGGTACAGGACCCGCTCCTCGTCCATGGCCCGCTGAACGAACTCCTCGTAGCCCTTGCCCGCCGCCCGGATGTCGATGTAGAAGACGATCGCCTGCCCATCGTGCACACGGTGTCGATAGAGCAGCGCGT
The DNA here is from genome assembly GCA_023511475.1 of Anaerolineae bacterium. Classification (GTDB taxonomy): domain Bacteria; phylum Chloroflexota; class Anaerolineae; order SpSt-313; family SpSt-313; genus SpSt-313. The sequence continues at coordinate 4,209 of JAIMBM010000006.1, read as the reverse complement.
GCTTGGCGGTGTACATGCAGCAGAACTTGCTGCAGTAGGGCTGCCCTCGCTCCGGGTCCCGCGAGCCGGCACACTGGATAAAGACCACCCTCTTGGGCACCCGGCCGTCGGACGGCCTTCGCACCATGCCCGCAGTCGGCCCCGAGGCGGAGAGGAGCCGCTCGAACTGGAGGCCGTCAATGACATCCGGCACGGCCCCTCCGCCATACTCCGGCAGCCGGGCCAGCGGCAGGAGCTGGTATCCGGTCGCCACGATCACCGCCCCGACCGGCTCCTCGACCACCTGATCCCGCTGCTCATAATCGATGGCGCCGACCGGGCACAGGCGCTCACAGACCTGGCAGCGCCCGAGGGCAAAGTACCGGCAATGCTCCCGGTCGATGACCGGCTTGTTCGGGACCGCCTGCGGCGATAGCGTGTAGATGGCCCGTCGCTCTCCGAGGAGCCCCTCAAACTCGGCCGGCACCCGCGACGGACACTTGGACTGGCACAGCCCGCACCCGGTGCAAAGGTCCCAGCGCACATAGGCCGCGCGCCGCCGGATCGTCGCAGTGAACGCTCCGGCCTCGCCCTGCAGGCCGGTTAGCTCGGAGTAGGTGTACAGGCGAATGCGCGGATGGTGACCGACCTCCACCGTGCGCGGCGTGAGGATGCACTGCGAGCAGTCGAGAGTCGGAAAGGTCTCGGAAAGCTGGGCCATGTGCCCGCCTACCGAGGGCAGCCGGTCGACGAGGACAACCTCGTAGCCCGAGTTTGCGATGTCGAGCGCCGCCTGTAGCCCTGCGATCCCGGCACCGATGATCAAGGCGCGCGTCTGGCCTGGGCGCGTCATGTGCATTACCGGTTGACCCCCAAAGTCTTCCCGGATGAGCCCGTTATGTAGTGTACCTGTTCGCTACCCCTCGGCCAACCTCCGCTCCAGTCAGGCGTGTCGCAAGCGGGCCGGAGCGCGCAAGAATACTGGAGCACGAAGGGCGCGAAGGAGCACGAAGGGCGCGAAGCGACGCGAAGAACGCGAAGTGGCGCGAAGGGTAGTCGCCACTCACTGGGGCGCGTCTGCCGGCGGGGTGTATACGAAGCGTCTCTTGCCCAGCGGCTTTTCGCCGAAATTGGCCAGCAGGCAAACACGGTATCTCCCCTGGCACAGGTAGAGCAAGCACTGCTCCGTATCCTCGGGAAGCAACGTGCTACGCGCCTTGGTCTCCAGCAGCAGTTCATCGTGCCCGTCCGAGATCAAAGTCCACGCGCCGCTTCGTCACGACGTGCCCGTCGTAGGCGACCGGAATCTCAGCCTCGCGCTCGTACTGCAGGCCACGCGCCTTCAGCTCCAGTTCCAGCGCGCGCTGATAGTCAACCTCCATGCAGTGCACGCCCATCTTCCTTTGCACTGCAATGCAAGCCCCAAACACCTCATATGACAGCCGCTCAAAATCATAGCCCTTCCGCGACCCCGGCCCAGTCCCTTCCGTCATGCCACCCCTTCTCCGCCCCCGTTCGCGTTTCCCCCTTCGCGTCCTTCGCGCTACTCCTTCGCGTCCTTCGCGCTGCTCCTTCGCGTCCTTCGCGCTACTCCTTCGCGTCCTTCGCGCTACTCCTTCGCGTCCTTCGCGCTTCTGCGCGTCCTTCGTGCTACCCCTTCGTGCTCCAAACGCCTCACCCCTCCACCAGCCCGCGCTCCTTCAGCAGCGGCCGCGGGTCGACATGGTGCTCGTCGAGCCGATAGCCGGCGCCGTCAGCGCCGAGCGCAAGGCCGAGGAGCTGGGTGAAGTAGAGCACCGGAACCGGCCGAAAGCCCGCCTCCTGTCGCGCAATCGCCGCCTGCCGTCGATCCAGGTTGTACTGGCAGAGCGGACAGCTCGTCACCACGACCTCCGCCCCGGCAGCGCTGATCGCCATCAGCACCCGCTTCGACGCCTCCAGCGCTGCCTCCTCGGACCGCACCGCCAGATATCCGCCGCAACACTCCCCCCGATGCGGGTAGGAGACCGGCGCCGCCCCCGCAGCCGCCAGCAGCTCGTCCAGCAGGACCGGGCTCTCCGGATCGTCAAAGCCAACCTCGGCCGCAGGTCGCAGCAGCAGGCAGCCATAGTAGGCGGCGACCCTCAGCCCCTCGAGCGGCCGGCGCAGGGCCTGCCGCACGTGACCGCACCCGATCTCCCGATGCAGCAACTCAAGGATGTGTACGACCTCGAGGTCGCCATCATACTCCGACTCGATGAAGAGGCAGACCTTCTCCCGCTTCTCCGCATCGGTGCGAAGGAGATGGTTGGTCCGCCGCAGCACGTTGTAGCAGGCAGCGCAGGCCACCGCCAGACGCGTGCCCTCGGCACGCGCCGACACCAGTATGCGTGCGGGGCCGGTCAGGTCGAGGAGGTTCTCCACTGTGAGGGGAAAGGTCGCACCGCAGCAGTTCCAGCCCGGCAGCTCTGCCAGCGGGCTGCCCAGTGCTGAAAAGACGTCCCGCGCCGAGCGGTCAAACCCTGCCGCGCGCTGCTTGAGCGTACATCCGGGGAAGTAGGGCAGAGCTTCCATGTTCTGCATTCACCAGTCAGCCTTTGCCGCGGGGCCAGCGGAGCCGCTCCGCCTACCAGGTGTACTTGCGGAACCCCCCAATGACGGCCTGCTGCGGCCATTCGGCAAGCGCCTCGGCCGGCAGGCGGTCGGGCGGAAGATGATCGCCGCTGCGCTCCATGGCTAACTCCCGCAGCGCCTCCATCACCCGCGGCAGGTCCACGCCCTTGGGGCAGCGGGCTGCACAGGTCAGGCAGGCCGCACAGTACCAGATCGTCTGGCTTGTCAGCGCTTCCTCTACCAGACCAAGCTGCACCAGGCGGATGACCTGATTGGGGAGCAGGTCCATGACACCGGCCACCGGGCACCCGGCGGAGCACTTGCCACACTGATAGCAGGCCAGCACGTTCTGGCCGCTGGCCTCTTCGACGCGCTGCTGCAGGGCCGGCCGCAGGCCCTCGGGCAAGAGCGTGACCTTCACTCCGTCCGCTCCCGCCGGTAGGCGACCTTGCCCGCCTCATAGGCATCGCCGCCATAGATGTCGTTGATGACGATGACGGGCAGGTCCACCACCTCGAGCCGTTGCACCGCCTCGGGGCCGAGCTCGGGGTAGGCGATCACCTCAGCCTCGCACACCGAGCGCGCGATCAGCGCCGCGGCACCTCCGACGCTAGCAAAGTAGACAGCCCGGTAGCGCACGATCGCGTCGCGCACCTCCGGGCTGCGATTGCCTTTGCCGATCATGCCCTTGAGCCCCGCGCGCAGCAGGGCCGGTGTATACGGGTCCATGCGATAGCTCGTGGTAGGACCTGCGGAGCCGATCGGCCGGCCGGGGGGAGCCGGAGAGGGGCCCATGTAGTAGATGATCTGGCCACGCAGGTCGAAGGGCAGCGGCTGACCGGCCTCGAGGGCGGCAACGAGCCGCTTGTGAGCGGCGTCGCGCGCCACATAGATCGTGCCGGTGATCGAGACCGCGTCCCCTGCGTGAAGGCCAGCGATGACCTCATCGGTCAGCGGAGTGCTGATCTGCACGTGCCACCTCCGTGGGCTAGAGAACCGCCTCCTTATGTCGCGCCGAGTGACACTGGATGTTCACCGCCACTGGCAGGCTGGCGATGTGACAGGGGAAGGTCTCGACATGCACGGCCAGCGCCGTGCAGCGGCCACCCAACCCTGCCGGGCCGATACCCAGGTCATTGATGCGCGAGAGGAGCTCGGCCTCGAGGGCGGCGTCCTCGGCATTGGGGCTCGGCCGGCCGACAGGCCGCAGCAGGGCGCGCTTGGCAAGGAGCGTCGCCTTCTCCACCGTCCCGCCGATCCCCACGCCCACGATGATCGGCGGGCAAGGGTTCGCTCCCGCCTCGTCCACGCACGACACCACAAACTCGACCACGCCCTGTCGGCCATCGGCAGGAACGAGCATGCGCAGCGTGCTCATGTTCTCGCTGCCACCGCCCTTGGGCACTACGGTCAGGCGGAGATGATCGCCGGGGACGACGTCATAGTGGATGACAGGTGGAGTGTTGTCTCTGGTGTTGATGCGGGCGGAGTAGGGCTGGGTGACGACCGACTTGCGGAGGTAGCCCTCCGTGTACCCCTTGCGGACCCCCTCGGCGATGGCCTCGGACAGCGCGCCCCCGACCACCCGCGCCTCCTGCCCTAGCTCGACAAAGACTACGGTCAGGCCCGTGTCCCTTT
>JAIMBM010000598.1 GCA_023511475.1 Anaerolineae bacterium | reverse complement strand
CCCCCCCCCCCCCCCAACACCCCCTCCTACCTGGATTCCCCGCCCCCGCGCGGCGGGGGCGGGGTCAGGGGTGGGGGTCCAGCTATGGACCATCCTCAGGCCTCCACAGGCGCATGGGGGCTGTCCGCACCTCGAGCGGCGGGGGGCCCTGCAATGGGCGATGCCTGAGCGGCCAAGACCGATGCGCTCGAGTCGGCCGCAGGTTGGCGCGAAGGCGTGCCGGCAGGCCTTCTCTTGCATCAACCCCCCTCTGGCCGTATAATGCAGACACCGTTCTGTTAAGCTGACTCCAAGGGGGTTGTCGTGGTCAAAGTCCCTGTGGTGCGCGATATCCTGAGCGCCAACGAGCGCGTGGCTCAAGAGAACCGAAGGCTGCTGGAGAGCCGACACATCTGTGCCGTGAACCTCATGGCCTCGCCCGGGGCGGGGAAGACAAACCTGATCCTGCGCACCGCAGGCGCCCTCAGCGGCCGGCTACGCTGCGGCGTGATCGAGGGGGACGTCGCCTCCCGCGTCGATGCCGACAAGGTCGCCGCCGCCGGCATCCCCGTCGTGCAGATCAACACCGGCGGTGCCTGCCACCTTGAGGCCCAGATGGTCGGGGCGGCCCTCGAGCAGCTGCCCCTCGAGCAGATCGATCTCCTCTTCATCGAGAACATCGGCAACCTCATCTGCCCGGTCGAGTTCGGCCTTGGCGAGCAGGCGCGGGTGCTCGTATCGAGCGTGCCGGAGGGCGACGACAAGCCTCACAAGTATCCGGCTGCCTTTGCAGCCGTCGACGCCATCGTGCTCAACAAGATCGACCTGGCGCCCTACGTCTCCTTCGACCGCGAGGCCTTCCGTCGCCTAGTACGGGGCATGAACGCCGAAGCCCCCCTCTTCCCGCTCTCCTGCGCGACTGGCGAGGGCCTGGAGGCCTGGGCGGAGTGGCTGGTGGACCTGGTAGCCCAGGTGCGAGGGGGCGCATGAGTGCGGGCGCAAGAGCCCTGTTCATCCACGTCCGCGGTGTCGTGCAGGGCGTCGGCTTTCGGCCTTTTGTCTACGGGCTGGCCACACGCCTGGGCCTGGCCGGCTGGGTTCGCAACACGTCCTCAGGCGTAGAGATCCTGGTCGAAGGCCCCGCCGAAGCACTGCAGCGCTTTCGGGAGGACCTGCCCCGGCAGGCGCCGCCGCTGGCGCGCATCGAGGGGATCACGATCGAACCACGCGCGCCTGATGGCCTTCAACAGTTCGAGATCCGCCACAGCCAGGCTGAGAGCGGCACCTATCAGCTCGTCTCGCCCGACATCGCCATCTGCGACGATTGTCTGCAGGAGCTGTTTGACCCGTCCGACCGCCGCTACCGCTACCCGTTCATCAACTGCACCAACTGCGGGCCCCGTTTCACGATCATCCAGGATATCCCCTACGATCGACCCTTCACCACCATGGCTCGCTTCACCATGTGCCCTCGCTGCCAGGCCGAGTACGAGGATCCGCGCAACCGCCGCTTCCACGCGCAGCCTAACGCCTGCCCCGAGTGCGGGCCGCACGTGACCCTGACGGCGCCCGGCGGGCGGGTGCTCGCCGAGCGCGAGGAAGCCATCGCCCAAGCGCGGCGCGCGATCATGGCGGGCAAGACTGTGGCCGTGAAGGGGCTGGGCGGCTTCCAGCTGGCCTGCGATGCGACGTCCGAGGAGGCGGTCTCTACGTTGCGCGCCCGCAAGGTCCGCCCGCACAAGCCCTTTGCCATCATGGTGCCAGATCTGCAGACGGCGCGCCGCGTCGGGGTCGTCGGGCCGGAGGAAGCCAGGCTGCTGCAATCGCCCGAGAGGCCGATAGTGCTGCTGCGGGCCCATGGGCCGGACTGGTCTCCCGCCGATGGAGCGGTGATCGAGCTCGCCCCCGGCGTCGCGCCCGGCACGGGCACGGTCGGCGTGATGCTGCCCTACACGCCGCTCCACTACCTGCTCCTCGAGCGGGCACCGGGCTTTCCGCCGGCCCTGGTGATGACGAGCGGCAACCTGAGCGAAGAGCCGATCGCCATGGAGAACGATGAGGCCCTCGCCCGCCTCGGGCGCATCGCCGACCTCTTCCTGCTGCACAACCGTGGCATCTATGCCCGGTACGACGACTCGGTATGGTTCGCCCCGGAAACCGGTCCGCAGCCGGTGCGGCGGGCCCGCGGCTACGCGCCCTTTCCGGTGCGGCTGCCCTTCCGGGGGCCACAGGTGCTCGCCTGCGGACCCGAGCTCAAGAACACCTTCTGCCTCACCCGGGACGAGTACGCCTTTCTCAGCCCGCACATCGGGGATCTGGAGAACCTGGAGACGCTCGAGCACTATGAGCGGTCCATCGAGCTGTACGAGCGCCTGTTCCGCATTGCGCCGCGCATCATCGCCTGCGACCTGCACCCGGAGTACCTGGCCACCAAGTACGCGCGGGCGCGTGCTGCCGGATCGCCGGAGACCACGCTCGTAGAGGTGCAGCACCACCACGCCCACATCGCCAGCTGCCTCGCCGACAACGGCCGCACCGGGCCGGTGATCGGCGTCGCCTTTGACGGCACGGGCTATGGCACGGACGGCCACATCTGGGGCGGCGAGCTGCTGATCGCCGACCTCGCCGGCTTTCGCCGGGCGGGCCATCTGGCCGGGTTCCCGCTCCCGGGCGGCGCGGCCGCCATCCGCCGGCCGTTCCGCACGGCGCTGGCCCTGGTCGAGGCCGCCGGCCTCGACCCCTCGGCCTTTCCGGCCC
>JAIMBM010000597.1 GCA_023511475.1 Anaerolineae bacterium | reverse complement strand
AGACTGAACTACATCCCCCACGCCTGAAGGTTTGACAGGCCACCCGCGCCCCCCTAGAATGGGACCCGGTCCCAGCCTGAGCGGCGGCACCGCGCCGTCCCCACAGGAGGTCTTGCCTTGAGGTTTTCGGTCCAGGAAAGCCTGGTTCCGGGCGCAAGCACCCTCGAGCGCATGCGCTCCGCCGCGGCCATGGGCTTTGACGCCATCGAGCTGCGTAGCAGCGAGGCGCTGGCAAGCCAGGAGGTGCTGCGAGACGAGATCGGCCGGCTGCCTCTGGCTGTCAGCAGCATCTGCACCAACCCGCAGCAGGACCCGGTCGTTGAGGAGCGCGAGGTTCGGGAAGCCCGCATCGCAGCCTGGCATGACCTCATCGCCATCGCCCGCGACCTCGGCGCCCGGGGCATTATCATGGTGCCGATCCGTCGGCCCCATCGCTTGCCCGACCTGACCCCCCTTTACACCTCGTCAGAGCTAGAGCTGGCGCTCCTCTACCGCATCCTGGAGGACCTTGTGCCACGGGCAGAGAAGGCCGGCATCGAGCTCTGGATCGAGCCGCTGAACTTTTACGAGGCCATGCTCATTCCCACCCTTGCGGCAGCGGTGGAGGTGTGCCAGCGCGTCAACTCGCCCGCCCTGCGGCTGATGGCCGATACCTTCCACATGAACATCATGGAGCCTGACCCCATCGCCAGCCTGCGCGCCGCAGCGCCCTGGCTGGGGCACGTGCACCTTTCCGACTCGAACCGCCAGCTCCCGGGGCGGGGGCACATTCCCTTCGACGGCATCCTCGCCACTCTGACCGAGATCGGGTTTGAGGGGTACGGGGCAATCGAGGCGATTGCGCCTGCCGACCCCGCGACAGCCACCCTCGCCAGCCTGGACTACCTGCGCCGCTCGCTGCCAGCACGTGTTCTGTAGCGCTCCTGAAGGGCGGTATTTCGCCTCCCCGTGGGATTGCTGCCCCCATCCCTACCCCCCCTTTCAGGGACCAGGGGTTCAGGGCCGGACAGGTAGCCCCACGAGCGTGGCCAAGACACTCCAGGGGCGGTGACCCAGAGGTGGGGGTACCGCAACCGGCGATGCTCCGGGACTGCCCAGGCGGAGGGGGCTGTCCGCCCCTGAGGGGGAGGGGTTTCTCGCACGCAGGCCCGTTGAGCGCCATCCCAACGGCCTCTACGCGACATCTAGGGGTACGCCCCGGAAAGGCCAAAGCCGAGCCCATGGAAAGAAGGCCTGAGTCGGTCCGCAGGCCGACTGGGGGAGGGGGGGTCCTGGCAGCAGCGCAGATAAGCCTGCCCCCAGGGTGAACTACCTTCAGGCGTCTGAGCTACCTTTACAATAGGGCATGGTTGTACTACAATCGAAAGTGGCGCAGCCCCGTCCTCACCGTCGAGAGCGCGGAGTGCGTCCACCGGAGAGGCTCGCCCGCGGTTGACTCCCAGGAGGGAAACGCATGGCCCGCGATTTTGAGGTTCTGCCCGTCGAGACGCTCCGCGACCGCAAGGCCTTTGTCGGCTTTCAGTACGAGCTGTACCGGCACGACCCCAACTGGGTCCCCTATCTCCGTTCGGAGCGGATGGAGTTCACCGACCGTCAGCGCTGCCCCTTCTTCGAGCATGGCGATGTTGCCTTCTTCCGCGCCGTCCGCCGCGGGCGGACGATTGGCACCATCGCCGCCATCCGCAACGACCGTCACAACGAGTTCCACGGTGAGCGGACCGGGTTCTTTGGCCTGTTTGACGTCATCGAGGAGTACCCGGTCGCTGAGGCGCTCTTCGATGCCGCCCGCGAGTGGGTCAGGACCCAGGGGATGGATACTCTGCGCGGCCCGATGAGTTACTCGACCAACGAGGAGTGCGGCCTGTTGATCGACGGCTTTGACATGCCGCCGGTCGTCATGATGACCTACAATCCTCGCTACTATCCGGAGTTTGTAGAGCGCTATGGGTTCCGCAAGGCCCGCGACCTGTATGCCTATCGCGTCCGCGCGGCCGAGATCGGGGAGGATGGTGCGGGCTGGCCGGCGAAGGTGCGGCGGGCGGCCGAGGTCGCGCAAAGGCGCTACAAGGTGCACGTGCGCAAGGTCAACATGCGGCGCCTGGAGAAGGAGATCGCCCTCGCCAAGCAGGTCTACAACGATGCCTGGAGCCGGAACTGGGGCTTTGTGCCGGTGACGGATGCCGAGTTCGACCACCTCGCCCGCGCTCTGAAACCCTTCCTCGACCCTGACCTGGTATTCATCGCCGAGGTAGACGGGCACCCCGTTGGGGTGTCGGTCACGTTGCCTGATGTCAATCAGGCCTTCATCGGCGTCCGCGATGGGCGGCTCTTCCCGGTTGGCTGGATCCGGTATCTGTGGGGGCGCCGGCGCATCAATGCCGCGCGGGTCATCATTATGGGGGTGGTGAAAGAGTACCAGCTCCGTGGGATCGACGCGATCTTTTACCTGCGGACCCTCGAAGAGGCCTGGCGCAAGGGCTATGAGTGGGGCGAGATGTCGTGGATACTAGAGGATAACTTCCCGATGCGGCAGGCCGCCGAGGCGCTGAACGGCCGCATATACAAGACCTATCGGGTGTACGATCTGCCGCTCTGAACGGCAGCATCGCTCCGACTATCATGCCGTATCAGGGGGACCCCATCCCCCCGCCCCTGGAGTCTGGCCTTTTCAGGTCCTCGTTTCCTGATCACATGCTCCAGCGCTCGTGGAGGGTGGTATGGCGCTCCTCGGGCGGTT
>JAIMBM010000596.1 GCA_023511475.1 Anaerolineae bacterium | reverse complement strand
CCTACGGCGCGGCCATGTTCTACGTGGTGACCTATGTGCTGACCACGCTGGCGACGTTTGGCGTGATGCTGCTGCTGACGCGCGCGGGTTTCGAGTCGGAGGAGATTGCCGACCTGGCGGGCCTCAACCAGCGCAGCCCGCTCGCTTTCACAAAGTGGCCGTGGCTGGAGCGAACAGGGTCACGATAGATGCCTTTGGCTTTGATCTTGGCTCCACGACGCCGCTCAATCGTGTCGTCGATGGCCATCACGATGGTCCCGGCAGAAGCAAACGCGCTCACCAGCAGTCCCAACAGCAGCCGGCTGACCTCCAGACCGGACCAGACGGCCCGATTGAGCACACGGTGATAGTTCTGGAAGTGCACCTCGTCGCTCATGCCCATGATCTGCAATGCCGACGTCACCGTGCGCTTGCCAGGAGCCAGAATGGCACCGATGACCAGGACCTGCACTTGCGGCCAGATACGCCGGCTAAAGACTGGCGCAAACGCGGCGATCAGAGTATCATATTTCTTGGGCAGGGTAAGCATAGACCATCCCCTCTTGCTGGAGAATGGCCATAGCTTACCCCGCCCTTTTGTTAAATCCAAATGGATAAAGTCCAGTACTTAGAGCCTATCCGAAAAATCGATTCTGTGGTATACTCAGGGCAACCTTATGGTAACTGGTGAGTAAAGAGATGACTGGTGATTGCCTGGGTGTTGCCCTGGAGTATCAGATTCCCGATGAGCTCTGGGAGCGGATAGAGCCTCTACTCCCTGAGCCCAAGCCAAAGAAGAAGTCAGGCCGTCCGCGCATGGATGATCGGCAGGCGATGACGGCGATCTTCTACGTCCTGCGCACAGGCTGCCAATGGAAGGCGCTGCCTCGCCGCTTGGGAGCAGCGAGCACCGTCCACGACCGCTTCCAGGAGTGGGCAGAGGCCGGTGTGTTCGAGCGGATGTGGCAGGCCGGGCTAATGGAATACGACGAGAGGGTCGGGATCGAGTGGGAATGGCAAGCCATGGATGGCGCCATGACCAAGGCCCCGTTGGGGGGAAAAAGGTACCGGTCCCAACCCGACCGATCGCGGCAAGTCTGGCACGAAGCGCAGCCTGTTGACCGAGGGTAAGGGCATCCCTTTGGCGGTGGCGGTCGATGGTGCCAACCGCCACGATATGAAAATGACGGAAGGCACGCTGCAGGCCATCGTCATCGAGCGACCCGAGCCGACAGAGGAGGATCCTCAGAACCTCTGTCTGGACAAGGGATTTGACTCCGCTGAGGTCCGTGAGCTGCTGGCGGCTTGGGGCTACACGGCCCACATCCGCAGGCGCGGCGAGGAGACGGCGGCCAAGGAGCGCGTGCCTGGATATCGGGCGCGCCGCTGGGTCGTGGAACGCACGCACTCCTGGCTGAACCGCTTCCGCCGTCTGCTGATCCGTTGGGAAAAGAAGGCCGAGAACTACTTGGCTATGCTGCATTTTGCCTGTGCCTGGATTACTTTCCGTGCTGCTGGACTTTTCGGATAGGCTCTTAGTCTGGTACACGACTTCGATGAAATGTCCGATATCCCGTCGGGCGTCAGCTAGGGTCTCGTATTCGTTGAGGAAGACCTCCTCTTCTTTGATGGTGCGGATCACCCGCTCCGCATACGGGTTCTCCAGCGGACGACCGCGCCCAGCCATGCTGATGCGCACACCCATGGCCTGCAACAACTCGACGTAGCCGGCCGCTGCGTATTGCACCCCTTGATCCGAATGGTGGATCTCGGGACAATGCTGGCCGAGCGCCGGCCGCAAGGCGTTGAGTGCCAGGTCCGTACTGAGGCTACGGTCCAGGTACCAACCGCGGATGCTCCGGGTGAACACGTCCATGACCACCGCTAGGTAGGCCACCTGCCGCCGCAGCTGGATGTAGGTGATGTCGGCGCACCAGACTTGGTCCGGGCGTACCACCGCGTAGCCTTTGAGCAAGTTGGGATAGCGTCCAAAGCCGTGGGCGCTATCGGTTGTGTGCCGTCGAGGGCGCAAAGGACGCAGCAGATCGTTCTCGCGCAACAGCCGCAGCACCCGTTTGTGGTTGATCCGGTAGCCGCGCCTGTGCAACTCCACCGCAACACGACGGTAGCCGTAGACCGGAAACTCGGCCAGGATCGCCTCGATCTCGACCAGCACACTCAAGTCGTCGTTGCCGCTAGGCCGATAGTAGTAGCTGCTGGCAGGAAGGTCTAGCACCCGGCAGAGCTGCCGTACCGGGTAGTCGGTGGCGAGCGTCTCGATCATCTGGCGCTTGGCGCTCACCGAGAGTTGAGCAAGTTCGAGGCTTTTTTTACCGCCTCCAGCTCCATCGTCAGGCGTCCGACCATGCGCTCCAACTCGGCGACACGCGCCTCTTCGGGGTTGGCCTTCCCCGGAGGAGCAAAGACGAGAGCCGCCCGCTCGATGAACTGTTGTTTCCACCGGTAGACGACGCTGTCTTTGAGATGGTGCTCTCGGCAGAGTTGCGCCATGGTCTTCGTGCCCGACAACAAATCCAGCACCACCTGGAGCTTGAACTCCGGGGTGAACTGTCGATACTTACTGCCCATGTGTGGACCCCTCCTGAACCTAGTATATGCGCGAATACCTACTCTTACTAGTGTCCAGTTTTAGGGGTCCACTACAGTTGTGGCCGCCCGTGGTGGCGGGAGAGGAAGAGAGCACAGGGGCTTGGCGACAGATGTTCAAGCGGGCCAAGGTGGCGGGGCTAGACCTCGATGCATTGCGGGGCC
>JAIMBM010000595.1 GCA_023511475.1 Anaerolineae bacterium | reverse complement strand
CAAAGCCGATCCCGGTAGGCAGGCCTACCCGCAGCCCGCTTCTGCGCCATACGCTGGACGCGAAACTGAACACTTACCCGGCTATCCCCTTTTGACGCAACAGCGTCCCTGTGGTAGGCTCAAGCCGGAGAGGGGAACCCCTGATGGAAAAGACCCGTTCGGGCGTGCTGGCCGCGCTGGCCGCCCTCTGCCTGCTCGCACCCGCGGCCGGCTCCTGCCTGCGTCCGTCGGCGCCCGCCCCCGCACTGCCGGCGCCGGTCGCTCTGGAGGCGTCTGCCACGCCCACTGCCCCGCTAACCCCGACAACCGCAGTGCCCAGCCCCACACCCTCACCGTCGCCGAGCCCGACACCCGATCCCATCGACGCGCTGCTCGCGGCGATGACACTCGAGGACAAGATCGGGCAGATGCTGATGTGCGGCATCCCTGGCCCAACGCTCGATGAGGGCGCGCGGCACACCCTGCTCGACCTGCGCGCCGGTGGGGTAGCGCTCCTCAGCCGCAACGCACAGGACCCTGAGCAGCTCGCTCTACTGCTCCGCGACCTGCAGGCCCTGGCTGCGACTCGCACGCCAGCCGTGCCGCTGCTCGTCTCCATCGACCACGAGGGGGGCGCTGTCGTCCGCCTGAGCCGGGGCGTGACGCTTTTCCCGAGCAACATGGCGCTGGGAGCAGCAGCAGCCACAGGGCAGCCCTTCGCCTCTCCACAGCTGGCCTATGAGGTGAGCCGGGCCTCGGCCGAGGAGCTGGCGGCCATGGGAGTCAACATGAACCTGGCGCCGGTGCTGGACGTGAACACCGAGCCGACGAACCCGGTGATCGGGCTGCGCTCCTTTGGGGCCTGGCCGGTGCGCGTGTCGGAGCTGGGCGTTGCCTCCATACGGGGTACTAAGGCGGCCGGAGTGATCCCCGTCGCCAAGCACTTTCCCGGGCACGGTGGCGTCTCGGTCGACTCGCACCTGGGCCTGCCCGTGCTGAAGGCCTCGGTCGAAGACCTGTGGGCGGTCGAGCTGGCACCTTTCCGCAGCGCCATCGCCACCGGGGTCGATGTGATCATGAGCGCGCACCTCGCCATCCCCGCACTGACGGGCGACGACACTCCCGCTACGCTGGCCCCCGAGGTCATGACCGGCCTCCTGCGCGGACAGCTGGGCTTCCGCGGCGTGGCGATGACCGACGACCTGAGCATGAAGGGGATCACCGGCCGGATGGGGCAGCCGGAGGCGGCCGTGCGGGCCGTGGAGGCGGGATGCGACATCCTCCTGGTCGTGGCCTGCGACGCGCAGGACGCGGTTCAGGCCGCCCTGCTCGACGCGGCGAGGAGCGGGCGACTGTCGGAGGCGCGGATTGACGAGTCGGTGCGCCGCATACTCTCTCTGAAAGTGCGCTACGGCCTCTTTGATCCGCGCCCGCGCGATCTCTCGGTCGTCGGCTCGCCCGAGCATCAGGCGCTGGCGCGGGAGGTCTCGCAGTTGGCGATCACGGCGGTGCAGGCGAACGGTCTTCCTCTCGAGGCCGGGCAGCGGACCCTGCTTATCGCCCCGAGCTACCTGCCGCCGGGTGCGGAGGAGGGCAACAGCCTCTTCAGCGAGGAGGTCTGCGGGCGCTCCTCATCCTGCCGCGAGATCCGCTACGACCCCTACGCTGCGGGGAGCCTCCTACCGCTGCTCGCGGAGGTACCGGCGCTGGCCGGCGAGTTCGATCAGGTCATCATCGGGCTCTGGGATGCGTCGCTCGTGCGCGCACGTACCGGCATCGATGCCCCCTACCGCATCATCGGCGCCTTTGCCGGGGCGGGTTCGAGGGTGGCCGTGGTCGCCTTCCGCCTGCCCTACGACCTTGCCGGGTTGCCGGGGATCGTTCCGGCGCTGGCGACATATGGCGCCACGCCCGAGCAGGTGCAGGCCGTAGCCGCTGTGCTCTTTGGGGAGCGCGCAGCCCCCGGCACCCTGCCGGTGCCGCTCCCGGCCCGGTGAAGGCCGTCCCCAAGGCCTCATAGTACTCGAGATACCGGAAGGACGATACGTGCCCGCCCATGAGCTCGTGGGAGCGCAGCACCGCCCGACAGTCCTCCCACACGCCGCTCACGTCCAGGTAGATGTCGGCGGTCCAGCCCTCCATGTCCTCCCAGTTCTCCGGTTAGTAGAGGCCACGGATGCTGTGGGGCGGAAGCTCGCGACCCATGGCGGGCAGCCCCGCATAGAAGATCGCGTTCTGGACGATCTCGAGGGTGGTGACGTGATCCTTGTGAAAGCTTCCTTTCCAGTGCGTGAGGATCACGCTCGGCTTCTCCTGCCGTATCAGGTTGCAGACTTGGCTCGACCGCGTCGCTCACCGGCAGCGCGCCGTCGCGGTAGGGAAGCCAGATGGCTTTGGCACCCATGAGGGCGGCCGATGCCAGGACCTCTCGTTTGCGCTGCTCCGCGTACACCTCCGGCGCCAACGTGGGATGCCCCGCTTCTCCCAGCGTCATGTGGGCGATCGTGGCCGGGTAGCCGGCGCGCGTGTGCTTGAGCACCGTCGCCGCAGCCATGTTCTCGGCATCGCCGGCGTGCGCCCCGATCACCATGAGGCCACCGGCGGGAAACGCGCTCTCTGCCATGCTCCTCCTTCCTTATTCAGCCGACACATGGGCCCGCATCAACGCCCGGCGCCGATCTCCCTGGCCATCACCTCTATGGGTGTCCCGGGCACCGCCGGCGCGCGCCGGCGGTGCCCCGGGCACCCCGGGATACGCAGGGGGTCGCCCCCGCCCTGCAAA
>JAIMBM010000594.1 GCA_023511475.1 Anaerolineae bacterium | reverse complement strand
GTACCTGCCTGCGCCCGGACGACGCCGGAGGACCGAGGGCTCGCGCCTGCGCCCAGGACCTCCCGCTCGAGCACGACCACGGTGCCCGCGCCGAGCTCCCGTGCGAAGTACGCGGACCAGCCGCCGATCGCACCTCCGCCCACCACGACGACGTCGGCCGGCGCAGGGTCGGCGCCCGTGCCGTCGAAGACCGAGCCACCGGCGAACAGGATCCGTGTCATGACGGCCGGAGCCTACAGCCCCGAGTCCTCGGCCTCGTAGACCACCCGCCCTCCGACGAGGGTGAGCAGCACCCGAGCCCGCGCCGGCGAGTCGAGCTCGAACAGGTCGTCGGACAGGACGACGAGGTCGGCCAGCTTGCCCACCTCGATCGATCCGGTGCGGTCGTCGAGGTGGTTCACGTAGGCCGAGCCCATCGTGAACGCGGCGATGGCCGTCGGCAGGGCGAGCAGGTAGACTCCCGCTACCGCGGCGGGCAGGCGATCGATCAGAGGTGCCGCCTCCACAAATCCCGAGGGGAAGATGAAGAACTTGCTGATGACGTACAGGATGATGGCCACTGCCAGTGCGATCCGTGGCCCGCGCCGTGACAGCTCTCCTTCAATACGCGCAAACAGGTAGATGATGAGCCACACGAAGGGCAGGAACAGCCACACAATGGCGATGGGCAACATGCTGGCGGCTCTTGCCAGCAGCCAGGCTGCGGCGTAGACTGCCGCCAGCACATCGTCGGAGCCAGGGCGCCCGAGGGCAGTGCGTGCCTCAGGTGCTGTCGAAGCGTAGTACACGTGATAGCGCCGGAATCCGGCCGGCTGGAGCCACGCCAGGTGTAACTGGCCCGTCCCGTCGGCCGCCAGCACCGGGCGCACAGCCACCCGCCTGGCGGCTGCGGCCGCCTGGTAGCCCCGGGGCTCGTCGCCCTCCAGGTACACGGCGCCGACCCTCATGCCGCTTCCCGAACGGTCGGACACGGCATAGGAGACCGCCAGCACCGCCTCATCGTGCTGCCCCGGGGCAAAGCCAGGCATGTAGATCAGGGCGCTTGTGCCTCCGCCAAGGGGCGCAAGCTCGCTGTAGGCGAACGCGCCACTCGCGGGCGCGTAGCGCGGCTGCGGGGCAGGAGGCAGAGCGAGGGGCCGCTCGTGCGCGGCGTCCGGATCACCGATGGGAAAGCTGGCATACCGACACTCCGCTTCGCCTGCCGTTGTCGTTGCACCTGAGGCCAGATGCTCCCACGCCCAGACGACATGCACCTGCTCCCGGCTGAGGCCAAGGACCGGCCCAAAGCGCGTGGCCGAGGAGCTCAGGGCGAAGCGACCGAGGAGTGTCGCCTGGCTGGTCTCTCGCCTCTCAGAGTCGAACTCGGCGTACAGGATGTGCTCCTCCCCGTGGCCCGGCTCGTATACCCAGGTGAGGTGCAACCGCCCGCTGCGGTCGGCCTGGAAGTGCGGGCTGATCCCCTTCTCGACGACCAGCTTGCTCGGAGCGAGGACCCGGCCGGCCAGGTCCAGGCGGAGGTGGTAGATGCCGCGGGTGTGGTAGCCGTTGTTGCTCCAAAAGATGTCGATGCCCCCGTCGGTCGCCCTCGCGGCGTACTCGTCGACCGCGAGGCCGGTCTGCGAAACCTCCTCCGGCTCTGAGAGCAGCGCGCCTTCGGCATCAAGGTGTGCCGCGTACAGGCGGCGGCTCTCCCCGATGCCGCTGAGGTAGCAGAGGATGAGCCCGCCGGCTCCGTCCGGGAGGAGATAGACCTGGAGGGGTGAGCGCACAGCGATGGGCAGGGCCCGATCGGCACTCAGGCGGGCCTGCGAGTCGAGCCGGGCGTAATGGATGCGATCGCCCTCTTCGGTAGCCTCAGGCCATGCCAGGTGGATGGTGCGTCCGGCGGCTTCCGGGCAGAGTGCGATGGTACCGTTCACCGCGCACTCGCCAACCTTCGTGCCGCGGCTCCAGTCCGGGCCGGGCCGGGGGCTGCGTGCCGGCGTGCCCGCGCACCCGGTGATGAGTACAGCAGTGAGGGCCGCGAGCATGGCGACCCGGACTATACGAGCCATCGTCTTTTCCCCCTGTGGAAGTGGCCTGCAGTTGCATGAGGCCCACTATATTGATTCACCACGAACGCTCATTCCAGGTTCACCCGCCCCGGGCGAAATGCCCGGGGGCGCAGACGTCGTGTTCGAGTCGTCGCCCCCGGCGGGGGAGAGCAGACACAGGGCCACTGTGTGCGAGCCGCCCCGAGCCTGAACTGCACCCCCAGGGACGTCCGGCTTTGACGGGCCGGCCAGCGGGGTACTAGAATGGTCAGGAGCCGAAGCACTCACCAAGGAGGCAACAATGCGCAGGATCAGAATCACCGCAGGCACCGTCGCCGCCACGGCCGAACTGAACGACTCCGCGACCGCCCAGGCCATCTGGGAAGCGCTCCCGATCACCGCCTCTGCCAGCACCTGGGGAGACGAGATCTACTTCCCGATCCCTGTCCGCCGTGGCGAGGAAGGGGCCCGGCAGGTCGTGTCGGCAGGGGAGATCGGCTACTGGCCGCCCGGCCATGCTTTCTGCATCTTCTTCGGGCCGACGCCGGCGAGCCGGGGTGACGAGATCCGCGCCGCGAGCCCCGTGAACCCGATCGGCAGGGTGATCGGCGACGCGCGGGTCTTCAAGAAGGTCAGCGACGGCGATCCGGTCACGCTGACGGCAACCGTCTCTCCGAGCGGTGCCACCGGTACGGTGCTCTTCATGAATGGTGCTAATGTGCTGGGCACAGGTA
>JAIMBM010000593.1 GCA_023511475.1 Anaerolineae bacterium | reverse complement strand
GTAAACCTATTTCTTCCAGGAAGAACGACAATTTAAACGAAATGATTTGCTCATCCATACGGTAACGACGGTGAACAGGACTAGTAAGCGGCGTGATGAGGCCCAGAGAGTCGGGGTAAGGTGAGAGCCCGATGCCCACGGCGCCGCCGAATGGACCTGGGAGTCGTGCAGCGAAAGGGAACCCCCCAAGTAGCGCGCACCGGAGACGCCACCGTTATCAGGGCGCTGGATATCGGGCCGACCTCCACCGCCGGGAGGAAAGCCCCGTATCTGTAGGAGAGTGAGGCTGGCCCTATCTACCCGCCATCATGGCGGGTTTTTTCGTCAAGGCCGGCCTAACGTGGGTGGCACCGCGGGGGCCGCAAGGGCCTCTCGTCCCACTGGGGATGAGAGGCCCTTTTCGTTTCCCGCGGGCCAACCTCACCCATGCAACCGGGAATGGAGGGGAGTAACCATGGCTCCCAGAACCTGCGCAGCACAAGACTCGGATCGGGCGGCCCTTGCCGGGCTCGACGAGGGATCGCTCGCCGCCCCGCGCCTCGCCCGCGTCCGCGAGCTGCCCGCAGACCTCGAGACGCCGGTCTCGGCCTACCTCAAGCTCCGCGGCCGCGGCCCCTCGTTCCTCCTCGAGAGCGTGGAGCACGGCGAGCACCTCGGGCGTTACTCCTTTATTGGCCTCAGGCCCTCGCGCATCCTGACCTCCTGGCGAGGCCGCGTGGAGCTGGCCGACGCCCACGGCCGCGCCACCCGCCTCCAGTGCCGGGACGTCCTCACGGCGCTGCGGGCCCTCCTGCAGGGCGGCCCCGCTGCTGTCCCGGGGCTGCCGCGCTTTACCGGCGGCGCCGTCGGCTACCTCGGCTACGACATCGTCCGCGATATCGAGCGGCTCCCCGAGACGGCCCGCGACCCCCTCGGCCTGCCGGAGGCGGTGCTGCTCTTCTGCGACGTCACCGTCATCCTCGACCATGTAAAGCACCGCCTGTGGATCGTTGCCCACGCTCCGCTACAAGGCGGCGCGGACGCAGCCGAGGCTCAAGCGGAGGCGCTGATCGAGGACACGATCGCCTCCCTGCGCAGGCCGCTCCCTCCGCCAGAGCTGCCGCCTCCCGTACAGAGCGGCCCGACGCAGCCCGAGCTGACCCGCGAGCAGTACGAGGCGGCCGTCCGCCGCGCCAGGGAGTACATCGCCGCCGGCGACATCTTCCAGGTCGTGCTCTCGCGGCGCCTCGCGCGTCCCGCGGCCGCTTCCCCCCTGGCCATCTACCGCGCCCTCCGGCGCTTGAACCCTTCGCCCTATATGTTCTATCTGGACCTGCCGGGCGACCTCTGCCTCATAGGCTCCTCACCCGAGGTGCTCGTCCGCCTTGAGGGACGGACCGCCGAGATCCGGCCCCTGGCCGGCACCCGACCCCGCGGCGCCGATGACGAGCGCGACCGCGCCCTCGCCGAGGAGTTGCTCGCTGACCCCAAAGAACGGGCCGAGCATGTGATGCTGGTCGACCTTGCCCGCAACGATCTCGGGCGGGTCTGCCGCTACGGGAGCGTGACAGTGCCCGAGCTCATGCAGGTCGAGCGCTACTCGCACGTCATGCACATCGTCTCCGACGTCCGCGGCGAGCTCGCCCCCGGCCATGACGCCATCGACCTCCTCCGCGCCAGCTTCCCGGCCGGGACGGTGTCGGGCGCGCCCAAGGTGCGGGCGATGGAGATCATCGAAGAGCTGGAAGGGACGCGCCGCGGGCCGTACGCCGGCGCCGTTGGCTACTTTGACTATGCCGGCAACATGGACGTCTGCATCACCATCCGTACCATCGTGATGCGCGGGCAGACGGCCTACCTCCAGGCCGGCGCCGGCATCGTCGCCGATTCGGACCCCGCGCGGGAGTACGAGGAGACGGAGAACAAGCTCCGCGCTCAAGAGTTGGCCATCGCCGTCGCCGAGGATGAGAGCGCAGGGCCGTCCGACGAAAGGAGGGTGTCATGCTGATCGTGATCGACAACTATGACTCCTTCACCTACAACCTGGTCCAGTACCTTGGCGAGCTGGGGGCCGAGCCCCGGGTCTACCGCAACGATGAGGTCTCGGCGGAGGAGCTGGAGCGGCTCTCGCCAACCCACCTGGTCATCTCCCCCGGGCCGGGCAGGCCAGAGGATGGGGGCGTGTCCAACGAGGCCATCCGCGCGCTGGCCGGAAAGGCCGCCATACTGGGGGTGTGCCTCGGTCACCAGTGCATCGCCCACGTCTTTGGCGGCCGGGTCGAGCGGGCGCCCCGGCTCCTGCACGGCAAGACGTCGCTGATCTACCACAGCGGCGAGGGCCTCTTTGCCGGCCTGCCCCGGCCTTTCGAGGCCACCCGCTACCACTCGCTCATCGTCACCGCGCCCCTGCCGGCAGAGTTGGAAGTGATGGCCCGCACCGCCGAGGGAGAAGTGATGGCCCTGCGCCACCGCGAACTGCACATCTATGGCCTCCAGTTCCACCCCGAGTCGATCCTCACCGAGGGTGGCAAGAAGATCCTGCGCAACTTCTTAGACTTGAAGGGAGGGCGAGCATGACTATCCAGGAAGCCATAGGCCGGGCGATGCGCCGCGAGAGCCTGAACGCGGCGGAGGCCGAGGCGGTCATGGACGGGATCATGAGCGGCGAGGCGACGCAGGCGCAGATCGGTGCCTTCCTCGCTGCTCTCGGCACCAAGGGCGAGACGGCCGAGGAGATCGCCGGATGTGCCCGCTCCATGCGCCGCAATGCGACGCCGGTGCAGCCGCGCAGCCGCGAGC
>JAIMBM010000592.1 GCA_023511475.1 Anaerolineae bacterium | reverse complement strand
GTCCCCTGCAGGACAGAACCGGTCCGGCGGAAGCGGGCAGTGACCCTCGCCTGCGCGTGCTCGAGGGGAACCTTCAGGTCTCTCGCGCACCGCGAGAGCTGCGTGAGGATTCAGAACGCGACGCCGGCTACAAAGTACGTGAGCGGGGTGGGGGCACTTCCCTCGGAGGAGACACCCTCGATGGGCGCAGCCCTCGGAAGCACTCGCACTATTGCCTCAAGGCCGCGCCTACTTGCTGGCGTTGCCTTTCTCCACCAGCAACCGGTAGCTGGCCGGGAAGGAGGTGTCCTCCGGCAGGTGGTTGCTGACGATGATGGTAACCCGGTCGCTGTTCAGGTTCAGCGTGTTCAGAACGGTCCGGTCGCGCTGGTAGACGCCGTCGACGTAGATCTGGCCATCCACAATCTCATAGCGCGAGAACTTGCCGTTCTTGTAGACCGGGTTGATGAAGGTCAGGTCCCAGTCGTTGACGGCCAGGCCGGTCGTGTGGAGGAAGCCGCGGAGCACCCAGTTGCCGCTGCCGGCCTCGAGGTCGTCGGCGAAGCGAGTGCCGGTCGAGTCGGCGATGACGATGTCGTCTACGTAGAAGCCGGCCTCGTTTGTGGCCCAGTCGGTCACATAGAGGAAGCGCAGCAGGACGCTCTGACCGACATAGGCCGACAGGTCAAAGGTCTCCTCGACCCAGCCGCCACTCGACCCGGTGAAGCCCGGCAGGTTCGCCAGCACGTTCGGATGGGCTTGGGGGTCATGGTCGTAGGTGGTGTGCGGGTTGGCCAGGCTCGTCCAGGTGTTGCCACCGTCGGTCGAGACCTGGACGAAGGCAAAGTCCCACAGCGGCTCGATCTCGTACCAGGTCCAGAAGCGCAGGCTGGCGCCCGCGCCGAGCGTGAGCGGCGCTGCCAGGGTGGCGGTGTTGAACATCAGGTCCCCCCGGCCGCCCCACAGCTCGTACTGCCCGCCGTGGGCCGCGACGCCGGTCTCATTGCTGGCCTGGAAGTTGGAGATGAGCTGTGGCTCGAAACCCGCGTAGGTGAGGTACATGGGTGCGTACGGTGGCAGGTCTCCAATCGGCCACTGCACCGTGCCGGACTTGAAGCCGCCGTAGTAGCGGGGGATGGGCAGGTTGCCGCGGACGCTTGAGCCGTAGAAGTTGTCGATGCTCCACTGGATGGAGTAGCCCCAGGTGTCGTCGGAGGGGATGTTGAGGCTCTCATAGCCGAGCCTGGCGCCGGAACGGCCGACGAGGGACGGGGCATCGAGATAGTTGGCTACTGTCCAGTCCCGGTAGATGTCGTCGAAGGAGGTGTGGTAGCCAAAGGCGGCGAGCTGTTTCTCGATCCCTGCGATGCCGTTGGCCTGCTCGTCGACCAGAGCCCTGATGAAGGCCGGCCCGCCAAAGTTCTCCAGCAGGTAGAGCTGGAAGAGATAGCTCTCGCCATAGTCCTCCAGCCCGCCGCCCCAGACGGTCAGCGGCGTGCGGTGATAGACCATGTAGTAGGCGATGTGCCCTGCCTCGTGGCCATAGCCGGCCAGGTAGCCGGCCAGGTCGGCCATGCCCTCATCGACCCAGGAGGGCTCGTCTGGGTCATGGTCATAGTGGATGGCGTGCTCGTACTCGTGGGCGATGGTCCCCTCGTAGAGGAAGGGCCGTGCAGCGTTGGGGCCGATGCGGTTCGCCCAGTCGTAGGAGTCGATGTGGATGATGTTGCGATCGGCATACACCTCGTTCATGGTGGCCCAGAAGTAGCCGGCCACATAGAAGGGATAGGTGGGATCGCACCAGCCCTCATCGATGATGTTGTAGACGAGGATCATCACCCGCTGGGGGTTGTCGGTGCGGTACCAGTCGTAGCCCCACTGGGCGAAGAGGCCATGGGAGCCGTCGCGGTCCCTGGTGCGCCCGTAGTATTCGGTGTCCTTCGGGTAGATGTTGTTGTTGAACTCCTGGAACAGGTAGTCGATCTGCTCCTGAGTCACGGTATGCGGCGGCCGGGGGTCGCCGGGGCAGTAGGAAAGATCGTTGGCGACCCAGATCTCGGCGTTGCCGCCGATGGCGCGCAGGGTGAACTGGCGCCAGCCATCGGCGTAGAGCCAGCGCACGTCTCCGACGCCGACTGTGGCGACCGTGCCAGAGGTCGACGCGTCCTTCGGCTTGCCAGACTTGCCCGACTTGCCGGGCTTGGTCTTGGTCGCCGTCTGGCTCGAGGCGGCGACAGCTGCGGCTAGCTGGGCAGCGGCAGCCTCAGTGTCGGCCATGATCCTGGCATGCGCCGCCTGGCCGGTGAGGCTCTTGTAGTAGGGGTCGAGGTCGACCGCAATGAGGTCGGTCGGCGGTGTGGGCTCGCTGGCGGCTGCAGGGATGCCGCCGACAAAGCCGGAGAGCAGGGCGATGACGGCCAGCATGGACAAGAGTCTGCGCAACATTGCTTCCTCCTGTGCTCTTGTACGGGCGTGCGAACAGAGGGGAGACCGGTCAGAGGGATACCGTGGGTGCTTCACCTCCTTCCCATGGCCGGCCCGCGGGAGATCCGAGGGCCCGCGAAGGACGAGAAGACCTCGGGCAGGAGAACACCACCGGGTGGCCGACCGGGGGCTGGTGTTAGCGGAGGCGACGCGAAACGGTCGGCGGGAGGATTCATGTGCTCTTTATGAATCCCATTATACGCAGGAAATGCGTGGCGTCAACGGGCAAGCGGCGCTGGGGTATATCCCACAATCGTCGGCGCATTTCGGGACGAGCGGCACGTGTGGGTTCCACACTTTGGCCCCCGTTCAGAG
>JAIMBM010000591.1 GCA_023511475.1 Anaerolineae bacterium | reverse complement strand
CATAAGGACCGAGACCTCGACCGACCAGGAGTGCTTGGCCAAGGAGCCCCACGGTATGTCCGCGTAGCCGTGGGTCGACTGCCAGGCCAGGCTGCCCTGCGGCGCTGCCTGGGAGCACAACTCGATGTGCTCCTCGAGCAGATGGCCGGGTGGCAGATGGCCGGGTGGCGCGAGCCAACCCGCCTCAGGGCGCGAACCAGAGCCACACAGCCCTCTTCCCGGCCACCGGAGGACGACAGTGTGTAGGCCTAGTCCGCGTAGTTCCTGAAGTGTCCGGGCGAACCTGGCTGAGAGGCGCTGACTGCTCCCGGGCTCCCGGTCAATCTCAGCGTCGGGCAGGCCCCGCCCGTCGGGGTACACGTAGACCATGCGGATTTCCCTAAAGCCCCGGCTTTCTGTCCGGAAACCGTTCACCGTACCAGTAACTCCTCAGGAAAAAGGCCGTCCCGGAGCAATTGCTCGCACATCGGGCATGGCCCTAGGAGATTGCCGTATATCTCGTAGCTCATAGCCGGGCACACGTTTGCGCAATGGGCGGCGAGGACGCACCGTCCACAGACACCCTGGAAATCGCGCGCTGTGGCAGTCCGTAGCCGCTCGAGGGCCGGAGAGTCCACCCAAATCTCCCGCAGAGTATTGCGTCGGATGTTCCCCAATACCGCTTCGGGATGCCCCAGCACTATCCCACAGACCGATACGTCGCCGCTCGGCATCACCCCTAGAATCTCGGTGAAGCGGCAGCGTATCTGGACGACCGCGGTCGCCGGATTGACGAGGGACCACGGAAGGATCGTCGCCACCCGCCGGGGATAGCGCTCGGCCAGACGGACTAGGCGCTCCGCCAACACTTTCAGTTCGCTCGAGCTCAGAGCCAACCGCTCACCGGTCCGTGCTCTTCCCATCGGCACACAAGGAGAAATCCTGGCCGTGCTCACAGCAAGGGTTTCGAGAACGTAAGTGCACGTCTCCTCGATGTCCTCTATGGTGGTCGCAAAGACGGCCGTAAGGGTGGTGACCCTTAAGCCGTGCCTCATCGCACGAGCGATGTTCGCGGCTACCTGTTCCAAGCCCACCCTGCCACGACGGATGTGGGCATAGACCTCAGGGCGATGTGTGTCTAAGCTGACGCAAAGCTCACTCAGGCCCGCCTCGGCTAGGCGGCGCGCCATCTCCTCGGTGAGCAGTGTGGCGTTGGTCTCGACCGTGGAGAACAACCCCAGGCGCGACGCCTCCTCGACAATCCGGACCGTCACGTCAGGGCGCAAGAGCGGTTCTCCCCCGGTTACCTTGACGGACTGGAGACCAAGCTCATAAGCCTGCCGAACGAGGGTGGCACACTCATCTGCACTGAGAAGCGACCCGGTTCGGCGAGCAGCGTGGCCGGCATCGACCCAGCAGTGTATGCACTGCTGGTTGCAGTCGTTCGTCACATGAAAGAACAGTGAACTCAGGTTCGGAGCGCTACCCGCTACCGGCATACACAGCCCAACCCTTCCAAGCGCTCCAGCAGCTCGTCGGCGTCGGCGCGGCACGTCTCGACGTCGACCTCGGTCTCGAGGGCCAGCCGGGCGACGGCATCCTCCCAACTGGTCCCATCATGTACCAGCTTGAGAAGGAACGCAGCGGTACGGTTGAGAGCCCAGATCTCCCCGCTGACAGGGTCGTGGACGTATCCACCCTCAGGGAGAAACACCCACCGCATGCTGCTGTTCAGGGTCACCACGACCCCAACCTCCTCCTTCATGCTCGTGCTTGAACGCCGACCTAATCGCGAGACCGCCACTCTATCTTGAACGAGACGATCCAGAGCGAAAGAAGGGAGAACCCGGCGAGGATACCCAGCGCCGTCCAAGCCTGACCGTCGACCACGCCGCGCAGGCCAGCACGCAGGGCCTCGGCGAAGTGGGTCGTGGGAACGAGGACCGACGGGATTGCGATGGCCGGGGGGAGGGCCGAGCGCGGGACGAAGACCGGCGTGAGGAAGACGATGAGAGGGTTCAACACTTGGGTCGCCAAGCCGGCTACCCGGCCGTTCGGGCTGTAGAACCCGACGAGGGCACCCAGACCCGACAGAGCCAGACCCCCGAGAGGCACGACCAGCAGCAGGACCGGGTGGAAGGTGAAGCTGAGCCCGAAGCACAGGGACCCCACTATCAGGACGAATAGGGCAGACGGGAGGGTGAAGAGCATCGACCTCACCAACGTGGCCATCACGAACGCGACCTTGCCGACCGGGAGGGCGGCAAAGAAGTCGAAGGTGTGGTAGTCCTTCATGCTGCCTATCTCCTGGCCAAGGCTGAGCATACCGGCCGTGGCGAGGCTCTGTGTCACGTTACCCGTTATCACGTAGAGCATGGCCTCCGGGTTCGTCCGTCCTAGCAGGAGCCACAAGAACACGACAAAGACCAGAGGAAGGAACGTCATCTGGACCACGAACCAGAACCATCGGGTCCTCATCTCAAGCATCTGGCCGCAGAGTATGAGCCAGAAGTCGGTGAGAGACTTCCGGAGACCGGCCACACGCGAGGAAGTGGTCATAATGTCAGAGCCGGCCTCGGATAGGCTGCCCGGCTCACTCGAAGCCGCGTCGCGTGACGGCGACATACACATCCTCCAAGGTCGGTGGGATGACCCGGTAGTCCTCCAGCAGCATCCTGACGTCAGGGGCCGTCACCAGGTGGAGGAGTGACGACACCTCAGAGGGGTCGGCGTAGGCCCAAATCTGCCCGGGCCTCACTTCCTGGGCGCCCGGGAGGTGCTCCTGGCGGTTCCGGCGCCGCCGC
>JAIMBM010000590.1 GCA_023511475.1 Anaerolineae bacterium | reverse complement strand
GGGGGGGGGGGGGGGGGCCCCCCCCCCCCCCCGGCACACCCCCTTACAGGAAAGAACGCCCCAAAAGAATGTTGCCCTCCCCCTGGTGGACGCGACACGCCCGTCAGGGGGAGGGGTCAGGGATGGGAGCGGCTCCCGCCGCGAGATGCTGCGCAAGCCATGGGCGCCTATGCCCCCCCGGCCACTTGTGGGTCATGAATAGCGCCGCAGAGGCCATGAGGCTACTGCGACTGCGCCTCCCGCGCCAGGATGATCGCCTCCGCGATCTCCTTCATCGGCTTGCGGGTATTCATGCTCATCTTCTGGATCTTGCGGAAGGCCTCGGCCTCGGTCAGACCCTGCGTGTCCATGAGGATGCCCTTGGCGCGATCGACGAGCTTGCGGGTCTCCAGGGTCTCCTTGAGGTCGGCGACCTCGCGCTCGAGAGTTCGAAACTCGGCAAAGCGCGCCAGGGCGACCTCGATGGCCGGCCCAAGGTCCGACTCGCGGAACGGCTTGACCAGGTAGCCAACGACTCCGGCTTCCTTCGCCCGCTCGACCAGATCGCGCTGGCTAAAGGCCGTGAGCAGCACGACCGGAGCAATCCGCTCCTGGGTCAGGATCTTGGCGGCCTCGATGCCGTCCATGTCCGGCATCTTGATGTCCATGATGACGACGTCCGGCCTCAGCTCGCGCGCCTGGTTCACGGCGCTCCGGCCATCCCCCGCCTCGCCGACGACCAGGTAGCCCAGGTTCGTCAGCATCTCTCGCAGGTCCATGCGGATGATCGACTCATCGTCGGCTATGATTACCCTCGTGCGTTCCAACCTTCCTCACCTCCTACGGTCGACTTGGGGAATGAGACCACGGCCCTTACGCCGGCCCCCTCTGACGTACCGCTCTCCAGCACAAAGCGCCCCTTGAGGTCCTCCTCAACCAGCGTGTGCACGATGCGCAGGCCAAGGCTCCCATCGGTCGCCACATCAAAGCCCTCGGGGAGGCCTTCGCCATCGTCCTCCACGAGAACCGTCACGCGTTCCCCCTCATCCTTGAGCGTCACGGTGATCAGCCCCCTGTCCCGGTGATCGTACCCGTGCTCCAGCGCGTTCTGCACCAACTCGTTGATCACCAGCGCACAGACCGTCGCCTGCTGCGCGGGCAGGTAGGGGTTGCCACCCTGCAGCCGGAAGGCGATGTCCTTGCCAGGGTCGAGGACCCCCGCCACCGTCTGCGAGAGGATTCGCTGGCTCATCTCGCGGATGCTGATGGCTGCCGTCTCGTTCTGCGACAGGAACTCGTGCACCACCGCCACACTGAGGATGCGGTTCACGCTCTCGCCAAGGATGTGGCTCACCGTCGGGTCTCCACTCCGCCTCGCCTGAAGCCGGAGCAACGAGGCGATGGTCTGAAGGTTGTTCTTGACCCGATGGTGAATCTCCTGGATCATCGCCGACTTGATCCGTAGCTCTTGCTCGCGCCGCAGAGCCTCCGTCGCATCGTGGATGGCAATCAGCACGCCGGCCGGTCGAGAGTCGCCACGTACCAGCCGCCGGAAGACGGGCCGATAGTCCCGCGAGCGGAAGGGGATCGTTTTGCGGATCCACGTGAACTCGTGCTCCGTCCCCTGCTCCTCGAGGCAGCGTTGCTCGCGGAGTGAGGCCGCGATCAGGGCGTAGTCGCGCGTCTCCAACGCGGAGATGTGCCTGCCGACCAGACTCTGCGGATAGCCCAGCCTCCGATACAGGTTGGCCGCGATGCCGCTCACATAGCGAATGCGCAGCTCCGAGTCGACTACCACGATGCCGTCGTGCTCGCCGAAGGGTGAGAGGTGCTCGGCACCCTCCAGCTCGCCACGGAGGACCGTCTCCTGCAGCCGCTGCAACGCGGCCCTGAAGGCCCGGCTGCGCCGGAGCTGTCGCTCGTGGGCCAGCCAGCTCGTGTCAATAGCGAGCACGGCGATCACAAGGCCGTTGCTGCCATAGACCGGAAGCAGCTCGCGGGCGATCGGCGCGCGATTGACCGTCTCGCTGTGGACGCGTCGACGCCAGGGTCGCGCGTGGAATGCCCTGAGGACATCGGGCCTTTCAGTCGCCGTCACCTCGCATCCGGTCTGCGATTCGGCATAGACCGGCGACAGAGAGTGCGGCCGGGCGTGCGCGACAACCACAGCCCTCTCGGCACCGCTCCTGCGAAAGAGCAGCAGGTCGGCGCGACTCAAGTCTGCCAGCACTGGCATCGCCGCCCTGATCCTCTCGAGGAGGGCGTCGTCCTTCATCGCCGGTCCATGCTGCTCACAGACTTCATCGTCTCTGCCAGCCACGAGTCCACCCCGTCGGGCCACCCTACAGGCCCGTATACAAAGAATGGCCGATAGCGCGCGGGCCATCGACCATGATCGCTCGTCTTCGTCCGCCGACGAACTGCCCACAGCTGGCGTACGCCAGACCACTTAGCACAATTATACTCACCTGCAACATCGGGTCAAGCTTTGCCTCGGCATGTGTTCACAATCGGGTTCAGCGCATGGCGTGGAGCGAGGCCGCCGGAGCACGCAAGTCCGCACCGGCACAGACCTTGCTCTCTGTCCCACGAACACCACCAGGAGGCGCCGCCATGGCCCGACCCATCCTCGAAATCATCATGCAGGGCATCGAAGAGGGCAAGGAGGAGGACGGCTTTCGGGAGCTCACACTCCTCACCAGCCGAGGACGCATCGAGGGACACTACTACCCGAGCCAGACGCCCCAGAAGCAGCTCGGTGCCCTCTGGCTCGGTGGCGCCGGCGGCGGCTGGGACACGCCCGCCCGAAGCC
>JAIMBM010000589.1 GCA_023511475.1 Anaerolineae bacterium | reverse complement strand
CCCCCAAGTCGGTCCGCGGGCCGCCGTGGGGGAGGGGGGGGGGGGGGGGGGGGTCCTAGCCGCGGCACAGATGAACCTGCCCCCAAAGTGAACTACACCCCACCCACTATGGGACGTTGACTTGTCCGCCGAATTGCCTATGATCAGCATATGCCCTGTCGGCCCTTTGCGGTCCGGGCGGAATGGTGGACAGTCTGGCTACCGTCCCTGGCAACTGCGAGACAGGCTGTTGCAAAGGAAACGCCAGCCAGGTCTCCAGTCAGCGCCCTTCTAGGATAGGGAAGGAGCAGGTCAGAGCACAGTTGACACCGGCTGCGGCCGACCGTGTTCCGCTGGCTCCACACCAGATGCGCGGGCCGCCAGGCCTTTCGCCAAGCAACCAGGCCTTCTTGCCGGAGGTGAAGATGAGATACCGAGGAACTCGACAGCGAGGAGGGAAGCGGGTTCCCTCCCTGACACGCAGGCAGATGCTGGCAGCCGAGCTGTACGGATACAGCTATGCCCACTATGAGGCCCACCTGGGCATTGGTAATATCCGCTTCGACAGGCTGATGCCACAAGATGTCGACATTCTGGAGAGGGCCGAGCGGGAGGGCTGGGATGCCTCGCGGATAGCTCGGGCCTTGGAGATGCCGGAAGACAAGGTCGAGCGCTGGCGACGTTCGTACCAGCGGGCGAAGGAGATTGTGGATGCGCCCACCTTGGTCGAGTTCTTTCGCCGTGGGGTGCGGCACTCGATCGAAGTGGCGCTCAGAGAGGGGTTAGGAGACAAAGCTTCGATAGAGAGACTGGTGACCCAGGTGTGCTATCGAGTGGCCGACCTGGCCTTCCGGCTCGATATGGCCGGGGAACGGCTATCCGACTACTCGGAAGAGCTACGGGAGGAGACCGAGTATGACCTGGAGCAGGTGCGAGAGGAGATCAGACGGGCTCTAGAGCAAGAACTCGGCCACCCTCGAGATGAGGAAAAGTCCTGACCCGCCCATCCAGCCGACACGTTTCGCTCGCTTCGCGATCTGCACGTCCGGCTGATGGGGAACCGTCGGTCGGGCATGGGGCACTGGGGAGTAAGCGCATGAAGCGGAGCCGACTTCTTCCACTGGTCGCAGGTTTCTGGCTCGTGAGCAGCTGTCGTGCTCTGGCGATACCAGAGCCGTCCATGCCCGCGCTCACCGCGACACTGCAGGCGGCCAGACCCGTCACATCTGCGATGGCAGCAACCTCCAACCCCAAACCAACCGCAACAGTTGCGGCTACAGCTAGTCCCGATGTTGTCGCGACAATCACCGCTGCCAGCGAACCAAGGTTGTCCTCCTCTCTGCTCTCGCCCGATGGAGAGTGGCGGGCCGAAGTGCTGATTCATGATTGCGTCACAGTCGGTGGCGCGGACGAGATGGCTTACGAGCAACTGAAACTCATCAGAACCAGCAACAGTGTCGAGAGTGTTGCCGATACCCAACTTCTTTACTGTCGTGGGCTGGGTGCCTTTGGTCTGGCAGGTTTGTTCTGGTCACCGAACAGTCGGTTCTTCTACTACACCAATGCAAGGGAAGGCGTTCCCGATGGATGCGGCTACTGGGAGCGCCCCATAGTCCGGCTCGATGTGACGAACCTGAGGTTAGAGCATCTCGGTGGTGGGCGTCGCTCGCCGGACGGAACGAGGCTGGCGACGTGGCAGGGGAAGGAACTGGTGATATGGGACACTGACGGAGGCGAGATCGGCCGCGTCCCGGCAATGGCGTTGGACGCCGAGACCGGCCCGATTGCGTGGTCACCGGATAGCCAAGCGCTGGTGTATGTACAGTTTGCCTCGTACTGTCTTCTGTCCGGCAAGTCTCGTGTTGTACGCCTCGATTTGACCCCGCTCAGGCAGACCCTTTTGCTTGAGTCTGAAGCACCAACCTTTGGCGGCGCTGCCTGGGACACGCCGAACGAGCTGACGTTGTTCGACGAGGGCGGGAAGAGGTGGCGCTACAACCTCGCTACTCAACAGCTCAGGGAGGCGCCCTGACGTCCTGTGCACCCGACGCTGCCCACCCGGCAGGCCAGGCCCGCGCCGCGCAGCCTTTCGGCGGCCCTAACCACGCCGCTCCGCTCCAGCGCGGCGAAGCGCTCCAGGTCGGCGCGGCTGGTCGAGCCATAGCTCTCGCCGGCGTGGGTCAGCACCCCGTCCAGCAGACCGGCGGCGTGCAGCACCCGGCCGATCTCGATCAGCTCGTCCTGGTCGGGCCGCAGGCCGCTGCGATGGCCGTCGGTGTCGATCTCGATCAGGGCCGGCAAGCGCGGGCCGCCCCCGGCTTGAAACGCGACCAGCGCCCGAGCGGCGGCCATATTGTCGAGGATCACCCCCATGTGGCGGACACGCCCCGCCAGCCGTCCCAGACGGGGCAGTTTCCCCGCCGACAGGCCCACGGCGTAGAGGATGTCGTCAAAGCCGTGATCGGCCAGATACTCGGCCTCGTGCAGGGTCGAGACCGTCACCGGTCCGCCCTGCCCCGCCGCCAGCCTGGCCACCTCGACGCACTTGGCCGTCTTCATGTGCGGCCGCAAAGTCAGATGCGGCCAGGGCGCGAGATGCGCGCGAAGGCGCGCCAGATTGTCGTCCAGGCGCGCCCGCTCCAGCAACAGGACTGGCGTCTCCAGACTATCGAGGGTGTCCACCGGTTCGCTCCTAGGTCTTGAAGACCGTCGCCAAGGCGCCGCTCACCCGCTCGACGATGACATGCACGTCCTCGCGCGTCAGCACCAGCGGCGGGGCAAAGCCCAGGGTGTCGCCGCCGGGCATGCCGCGGGCGATCAGGCCC
>JAIMBM010000059.1 GCA_023511475.1 Anaerolineae bacterium | reverse complement strand
CCGGTACTCCCTTGGAACCTCGAGTCGTCGGCCCCCCCCCCCCCCCGCCGGGGGGGGGGGTGGGGTTGGGGGGGGCCCGCCACAGTCCGTCACATGCGAGCGAGCGATCGCCCAGCCACCTCAGCTGGCCGGGCCGGCCAGCTGAGGAAAGCTGGCCGCAGTCAGCTGCCCCATGACCCCGCCTCGGGCCTGCGTCGTCGCCCGCCCACAGGCGTTCGCAATGCGGGCACAGTCGGCGAGGGGGAGGCCGCGCAGCCACCCGGCCAGAAAGCCCGCATCAAAGCTATCGCCGGCGCCGACAGTGTCCACAATCTGAGAGACGGGCTCGACAGGCACGCTCAGGCGCTCCTCGCCGGTGCCCACGATTGCCCCACGGTCGCCAGCCTTGACGGCGACGATCGGAACCCGCGCGAGGAGAGAGGACAACGCGCTTTCGACATCCCGCGCCCCGGCGATGGCTATGGCCTCTTGCTCATTGGGCAGGAAAAGATCCGCAGCCTCCAGTGCCTCCTGCACGCGTCCCTGCCAGGTTCCGGCGGGGTCCCAGTTCGTGTCCAGTGAGACGGTGAGCCCCAACTCCTTCGCCCGGCGCAGGACCGCCGGCGCCGCCGGCAGCAGGTTGGTCTGGAGGTAGTAGCTGCAGTAGTGCAGGTGCCTGCCGGAGGAGAGAAACTCGTCGGAGACGTCCTCCGGATACACCGCGTTCAGCGACCCGCCGTAGGTCAGGATGGCCCGGTCGCCACCCGTCCGACAGAGCGCGACGCCGAGGCCGGTCTTGAGCACCCTGTCGACGAAGAGCCAGCGCGTATCGACGCCACTCTCCTGCAGGCGGCGGAGCACGAGCTCGCCATAGGCGTCGGCGCCGACGCGGCCGAGGATGCCGACTCGCAGGCCGAGCCTGGCGGCCTGGCAGGCAAAGATGCAGGCCGAGCCGCCCATCTCCAGGAAATAGTCATCGACCCACTGCTCGACCTGTCCGAATCGCGGGAGCGTGTCCCCGAGGTCAATCAGGAGGTCGACGCAGGTGTCGGCGACGGTGATGATGTCATAGAGTGGTCGTGCTCGTGTCATGGCACGCACATCCGTGTCCCGTCAGGTGGCTCGGTACCAGGCGGTTCGGAGCGTGCAGCCCGGTAGCGCGCCTCGAGTTTGGCCTTCTGGCGGTTACATGGTAAAGCGCCGCGGCATCGTGCGCTTGGGGAGGCCCCACACCTGGGGCGCCGTGCGCTCGCCATACTGCATGTAGGGCTCTCCTCCAAAAGGCCAAACGCAAGGGGGTAGCCCCCGCGCCCCTCCCCGAGGCGGACGCCGCGGCGTCCGCCAGGGAGGATCAGAGGCACCGCTCGTGACGCGCGGACGGGCCGCCCTCGCGGGCCATCGATCCTCAGGCTACCCCTGCCTGGTGAGGCGTGCGGCGCCCCGCGTACCCTTGGTCCCCAGGGGGCGCTCGCTGGCCAGGCGCCGCAGAGCGCGGGGGACCTCCTCAGCATACTGCGGCAGCCACTGGGCCTGAGCGACGAGCATCTCGTCGGTCATCTGGCTGATCTCATAGGGGTCGCACACCGCGCCCACGAGGGGGTCCATCATCATGGCCTGCTTCAGGAGCTGGACGTCGCCACGCACCGCCGCCTCGACGGCCAGCCGCTGCACGCTCACCGAGGCGTTGCAGATCGCCGCGCAGCCCAGCGGCAGGTCGCCAACCCGCGGGATGCTGATGCCGTTCCGGTCCACATAGCCCGGCACCTCGACCACGCAGTCATCCGGCAGGTTGGTGATGCAACCCCGGTTGACGACGTTAAAGTGCCCCCGGTAGACCCGACCCGTCTCCAGGGCCTCGATGATCCAGCTCCCGTGCTCATGAGAGCGCGTCTCATAGCTGTAGACCGGCGGGTCCTCCGCTAGCATCCTGGGCGCCTCGGTCACGAACCAGTTCCGCGCCTCGTTACAGACCCGCAGGTACCCGCCCGTCTCGCCGTGGATCCACGAGGAGAGGTCGATCCAGTGATGGATCTCCTCCGGCCGCTTGCGGTACCAGGGCACATACTCGGAAAGATGGCCGTTGGACTCGGTCGAGTAATAGCCGAAGCGGCGCAGGATGTCGATGCGCACCTTCTCCGTCCTGCTGTAGACGGGGTGCTTCTCAAAACCCTCGAGGAGTCGCCCGGTCCAATCCTCCCCCTCGTAGCGCACCTGGATGTACCAGGTCTGGTGGTTGATGCCGGCACAGATGATATCGACGTCCCTGGTCGTCACCTTGCGGTACTCGGGGCTCGATGGATCCCTGCCTTCATTGACCAGGAGCTCGATCACCTCGGCGATCTGCTGATGGCCTCCCTGCACGCCATGGCACAGGCCGACCGTGTTCACGCCGCCGTACTTGTTCGCGGCCCAGGTGTTCATCGCGTTGGGATTGGCATAGTTCAGGAAGAGCACGTCGGGCTTGGCGACTTCCCTGATATCCTTGCAGAAGGCAAGGATTTGGGGGATGTTGCGCTGCCCGTACATGATCCCGCCCGCGCACAGCGTATCGCCGACGCACTGGTCAATGCCGTACTTCAGGGGGATGTCGATGTCGAGCTGAAAGGCCTCCAGCCCGCCGATGCGGGTCAGGTTGACCACATAGTCGGCGCCCTCGACGGCCCGGCGACGATCCATCGTGGCGATGATCGCAGCCGGCAGGCGATTGGCCTTCACGTCGCGGCGCACGAGGTTCGCGACCAGGTCGAGGTACTGCTCGTTGATGTCCATCAGGGCAAGGGTCGTATCCGCCAGCTCGGGCACCGAGAGGATGTCCTGGATCAGCCGCCGGGCAAAGGTCACGCTGCCCGCACCGATGATGGCAACTTTGATGGACATGGTGGCTCTCCTTGTGTGAGACGAGCACGGGAAGGATGCCGGTCTACTGCGAAAGGTAAGACTCTGACTCATTCTACGCAGGGATCAGCCGGAGGGCAAAGGCGCCGAGGCCTGCCTTCAGTCGGATGGAGCGATGGATGAGGCTTGCGCTCACCGAGAGCGTAGCAGCGGTGCACGCTACGTCCTATCCTGACCCCACGCGCCCCGAGGAGGCGGGGCCCGGGGTGAGAGAATGCCAAGAGTTCGGGCTTTCGCATGCGCTGTTGCTACCAGGCTCCAGAACGTCGAGGAGCGCCTGCAAGCAGCGCAGGCTCTCCCCTGGTCGCAGGCCTCCCGCCCGGCGGACGACTAGTTGGCTCTCGCGTTGCGACAGGACGTCTTCCGCCAAGCTCCTCGCCGTGAGGAGCAGCACAGGCAGACCACTGAGGGTAGGGTCGTCCCGCATCGCCGCGAGCAGCTGAAAACCGTCCATTTCGGGCATCACCAGGTCCAGCAGCACGAGGTCCGGTCGCTGCTCGCGCATGGCCGCCAAGCCAGCGCTACCGCAATGTGCCACGCGCACTGCGAGCGCTGGCTTGGCCGCAAGGAGCATTCGCTGCACGAGTTGGCCAAAGCCGGGATCATCATCGACAATCAGCACATCGTGCACGTTGCCAAGCCGCGCCAGAACCGGCAAGAGTTGGCCGGACGTCACCGGCTTGTTCAGGCAGCCGACCACGCCCAGGCCGTCGGCCACCCAGGCCTGGCTGGGCACGGAGCACTCTATAACAGGGACAGGTAGGTCCGGCCTGCTCTTGCGGTCAACCGGTCCCGGCGCGGCATTCCACACTACCGCCCGCGGATGAAAACTCGCTACCGCCCCAGGGAGCTGGGCGCTGTCGGCAATCTGCACGACTTCATAGCCCGGCAGATGGCGCTCGATTGCCGTCGCCACGGCCCGGTCGGGCTCGACAAGAAGAACACAGGGGCGGCTCACCGCCGCCCGCTCGCGCAGCTCGGTGCGATACAGGTGCGGTGCCAGCGGATATTGGCCGGGTATAGGCAGGGCAAACGAGAAGCGCGAGCCGACACCTTCCCGACTCTCGACCCAGATGCGCCCGTCATGTGCTTCCACAAAGCGCTTACAGATCGCCAAGCCAAGCCCGGCGCCCTGCTGCTTGCGCGATAGCGATTGGTCCACTTGGTAGTACTCATCAAAAACGAACGGCAACTTGTCGGCCGGAATACCCGGCCCAGTGTCGCTGACGGTGATCACGACCTCGTTGTTCACCCGCTGCGCCTCGAGACGAACCGTACCAGAAGAGGTAAAACGCTGGGCGTTGTTCAGGAGGTTCAGCACGACCTGGCGAATGCGGGTACGATCCAACTCTAGGGTCGGCAGGTTGGGCGCGATTGCCAACTCGAAAGTGACAGGCTTCCCGCGAAACAGATCGCCGGCAATATCCGCGGCGTTGCGCAGCAGCACGTCGACCGGTGTGGGCTCACGGCGCAGAGTGAAGCCGACCATCTCAAAGCGCGAGAGATCGAGGATGTCGTCGATCATCTCCAGCAAGTGCTTCGAGCTCTGGTACACGTGCTGTAGGTCCTCGCGCAAAGCGGCAGGCCACGCCCAGTTACCGTACACTTCGGGCGAGAGACACATTACTTCGCTGAAACCGAGGATCAGATTGAGGGGCGTACGGAGCTCGTGGCTGATGTTCGCGGCAAACTGCTCCTTCATCCGCCGCGCGTCTTCGGCCCGCTGGCGGGCTGCGACCAACTCATCCTGCATGCGGCGCTGCAGCGCATAGGCAAGCTCCAGCGATCTCAGGGTGCTGTTGAGCTCAGCCTGGCGACTGCGCGCTACCTCAAGCAGCTGGTCAGCCCGTCGCTGCATGCTCCAGGCCCACTGCAGCGGGGTGTACAGGCTGCGCACCAGCAGGCGAGCCAACGCCGCACCCAGGAGTAGGACCAGTGTCAGATCGCGCAGCGGGTAGCTACGAAGACCATGCCAGCCCAGCCAAGCTGCAGCAGCACCCGTGACACCCGCCACGATCCACTCGCTGTCGGGCAACAGGATTGCGCTGCCGAAGGCAAGCATGACTCCGAGAAAAGGCACCCAAGGTTCCGGCGTGGCCCACAGTGCAATCAGTAACACCGCTAGCACGCCCCACACCAGAAGGTGCCGCGCTCCCGCTGGGTGCCGCGACACAATGCGACACACGACGAGGCCGAGGATCAGTAGCAGCACCCACAGTCCGCAGGGGATGAGAGGGAATGTATCAAGCGGCAGGAATGAGACAATCGCTGCGACACTCGCCGCAATCAACAGCCCAGCCAGCGAGCCGGTCATCTGCTGGCGCAGGTCGCCCAAGAGGGTGGCGGGCTCAACCTCGGCTGACATCATGCCTGCCCCCTTGCTGAGAGTGGACTGAGAAAGGCCGCCGGACAATGCTGAGACCGGTGCGCTCACGCCAGTACGCCGAGGCGCCGTAGGGCGCCAAGAAACTCCTCCCGGCGCACGGGCTTGCTCAGGAAGGAGGAGGCACCGAGGGAGAGGGCAAGTTCCGGGTCGTTGAAGACGGAGCAGACGATGACCGGGATAGAGGCTGTCTCCGGACGAGTACGCAGGCGCTGTAGCACCTCCCACCCATCCATCTCCGGCATCATCACATCAAGCAGGATAGCATCAGGAAGGAGTTCTGCCGCCATGGACAGGGCCTCCCGTCCGGCGACAGTGGCCACCAGATGGCATCCGTGTCCAGTCAGATAGCGCTCGAGAAGCCTCGCCAGACCCTCATTGTCGTCGATCACCAGAAGCGTCGGGCTGCGTGCTCCCAGGTGCAGAACAAGTGAGCAGCGCCCACGGGCGTCGGCGGCATAGTCTATTGCCCAGCCCAGGCGCTTGGCCAGTTCTGTAACGGTGCTACCTAGCACGGTAGAGGCAGGGGGAGTCGATTCCGTAGTATAATGAATGCCGAGGCTGATGCCCTCGCGGCGACCCAGGAGCCGCATCGACACAAGGCCCGGCTTGGCTTGTTGGATAGCCGAACTCAGGGCATGGATCAACAGTTGCTGGGCGACGACTGGATTGGTGGCAACGATCACCGGCTGCGCCTGCGGCTCGCCCTCCAGGCGTACACCCCGCCTCCGGGCCAGCTGCGCGACGGCGGCCTGTGCGCGCTCCAAGAGGGGGCGCAAGTCTACCGGCTGATGCGCTGTGCCCAGGTGAGCCACTTCCTCCTCGAGAGAATACGCGGGGCCTTCAGAGGCGGGTGTCGCATGGCGGGGCCACAACAAGGCAGCAACGCTCTCCTCAGCTCGCCGCAGGTCACGATGGACCTGGCGACGGGAGAGGCCGAGGGTCTGTGCCACCTCCTGGGCGGTCAGACCTTCGACATAACGCAGAGTTAGCAGGTTATATAGACGAGCGCGGGGCGTATGGGGCCGGGAATCTGCCCTAGGTCTGATCGTCTCGATGGCCGCCATGAGCTCACTCTGCAGGCGCAGAGCCGGCGCCTCGCTGGCGTCAAGCTCACATCTGGGTGCGAGAGGATGGCGCTGCAAGCGCGGGAGGTCATGCAGGTTCTCTAAAGCCTCTTTGACGAGCCTGACAAAGGCCTGCGGCGGAATCCCGGTCTCTTCCGGCTGTTCCATGGAACATCGGCTCTCTCGCAGCCACGCCAGTGGCACTGATATGTCGCTCAACTGTCCCTTGTCTGGCCGAAATCTGTAGACCCTGGTCCGTGAGCAGACTATACTATACTGTGAAAGACAGGCCCGCGCAACTTGGCTGCCATGCGGCGTATCGTTCCACATCTCCCGTCGATCGGATTCTTCCGTCAGGACGAGCCTGTGCAAGCGTTCTCCGCGTGCTATTGGCAGACATCGCCTATCGGACCGAGCCCACAAGGACCAAGGAGGTAGACCGTGAAGACAGGGAACTGCAGCCGACGTGAGTTCCTCAAGGCCTTGAGCACTGCCGGCCTGGGCCTGGCGCTGGCCGCGTGCAGGCCTGCTACCCCGCCGGCCACTACAGAGACCGTTGGCAAAGCTGCGACGGAGCTCCCCACCAGCACAGCCGTGCCCACGGCGATCCCACCCACCGAAGCCCCGAAGAAGGTCACCATCTCTCTTTGGGGCTGGTGGGACGTGCGCATGAAGATCTACGACGAGGCGGGGAAGGCTTTCACTCAGGAAAACCCGAGTATCGAGGTGAAGGTCGAGACCATCCCGGGTAGCGAGTTGAACCAAAAGCTCACTTCGTCGATCGCAGCTGGCACCAACCCGGTCCTGCTCAAGATGGGCACCAACTACTTCAAGATGCGCGATGAGGGTCTGCTCATCGAGTTCCCGGAGGACATCTTTCCCGAGGGCTGGCTGAAGGAGACGTATCCGGGCTTTGACTGGCAGACCTACGGGCGCTATGTGACGCCCACAGGGGCGATGCCCACGCTGCTCATCTATAACAAGGCCATGTTCAGCGAAGCCGGGATGGATCCGGCTGCACCGCCCACGACCTGGACCGACCTGATCACCATGGCTCAGCAGCTGACCAAGACGGAAGGCGGCCAGATCAGTGTCTGCGGTTTTCGCCCCACCGCCGATGACTATCCCGGCCTCGAGTTCGTTTATCAGGTCGGCAGGATCATCAAGAGCGAGGGCAGCAGACAGGTGTCAAACTGGAGCAGCCCCGAGGTCAAACAGGTCTACCAACTCCTCGCCGACATGGTTTTCAAGTACAAGGTGTGGGACCCGGGCTTCCCGAGCCAGACAGAGTCCATTGGCACGCGCAGGGCCGCCATGACCTTTGACGAATCGTGGATCATCGGTGAGCTGAAGACTACGTACGCCGACGTGTATCCCGAGTTGGGCCTCGCCGTGCCACCGACTCCCACCGGCAAGCCTGAACCGTACTACGGCTACAAGCGTTACGTGTTGGATCTGTCGGTGCTCAAGGGACGGCCAGAGGAGTATCTGCCCGCTTTCAAGTTCTTGGAGTACATCCAGAAGAAACGGCCTGACGTCATTCTCCAGCTCTGCGACATCAGCACACTAGTACCGGACCGCACCGACTTGGCCAATGATCCCAAGGTGACCGGCTCCGAGTTCGCGAGACTGGGTGTGCAAAACCTGCTGCCCAACGAGTGCGACCAGGTGATGCCCCCCGACGAATTGTGGCAGATCGTCGCCGACTTGGTGAACCGCATCTGTGTGCAGAGGGAGCCTGTCGATAGCGCACTGGCGACGGCCGACGAGGAGTGGCAAACTGTGCTCGACCAGGGACTTGCGAAGTACTTCGTCGCATGACTGCAAGCAGGGTCACTCCTCAGCCTGACACGAAGAGGAGCGCTCTTGGCAACAAAGCGGTTTGCAATAAGCCGACATGGGCTCTCCCGCCGCAGCGATCTGCGCACTCGCTAACTCGGTAGAGCCCGGTCCCGTCTCTCCCCCTCGGGCACGCGCAGCCTCTGGGCATGCGCCATGGCTCGAAACCCGAGGGGGAGAGAACGCGACCAGAAGGCGACATGCAAGGGAGGTACACGGGTGCACACGAGCCTGGAGAAGAGAGCCCATCGCCGAGGCAGCGGCCTGCGTGCGGTGCAGGTGCGGTTCGCCCTCACCGGTGCTGTCCCCGCGCTGGCCTACTACATCCTCTTCCGCTTTTACCCTCTGGGCTCGGCATTCTACATGAGCTTGTTTGACTGGAAGCTTCTGCGAAAGCAGCAGTCTTTTGTGGGTCTGGCCAACTACCGCGAGGTCCTGGCGGACCCGCTTACCTGGAAGATCGTAGGCAACACGGCCTACTTTGCACTGGCCAGCACTGCCATAGGCCTTACTCTGGCTCTGATCACTGCTCTCCTCCTGAGCCCCATCGGCCGTGGCAGCTCGGTCATCCGCCTGCTTTACTTTCTGCCGCAGATGACCTCCGTCATTGCGGTAGCCACCATCTGGAAGTGGCTCTACCAGGATCGCTTTGGTCTCATCAATCAGATACTCCAGCTGGCCGGAATGCCAGCCGTGAATTGGCTTTCCAGCCCGCGCTGGGCAATGCCCTCGATCATCATCATGAGCGTATGGGGTAGCGTAGGTTACTCGACGGTGATCTTCCTCGCCGGCCTGCGGAACATACCCATCAGCTACTACGAGGCCGCCGCCATGGACGGCGCCTCCGGTGTGCAGATGGCCTGGCACATCACCCTGCCCCTCCTGAGCCCGGTCATCAGCTTTTCTATGATCACCGGACTGATCGGCGGCTTCAACGTCTTCCAGCAGGTTTATATGCTCACCCGAGGCGGCCCCCTGAACTCTACGCGCACTATCGCTCTGCAGATATATGACTATGCCTTCGGCCGCCAGTGGATGGGCAAGGCAGCGGTCCTGGCATATGTGCTGTTCGCAATCGTCATGCTGCTGACTCTCTTGCAGCTGCAACTGAACCGAAAGGACGTGGAGCTCTGAATGGCAATACGGTGCGCGAACCTCCTTGCGCGGGTACGGCGTAGCCATCCGCTGAACTACGTCTTGCTTATTGCTGGTGCGACAGCCATGGTATTCCCTTTCATTTGGATGCTGAGCACGTCTTTCAAAGTCGAGTCGGAGACGGTCTCGTATCCGCCCAGGCTGCTGCCTCTGCATCCCACGCTCAGAAACTACATCGACGTGATCGCACGAGTGAACATGGTTCGCCTCTACCGTAACACGGCCTTTCTGGCGATTGTCAAGACCGCAATCCACGTCTACACAAGCACGTATCTCGGCTACATCTTTGGCAAGATCGAGTTTCCGGGTCGCGAGGTCATCTTTGCCATCCTGCTCAGCACGTTGATCGTGCCGTTCGAGGTCTACATGGTCCCCCTTTATGTCATGATCGTGCAAGCCAAGATGGGCAACACGTACCAGGCGCTGATTGTCCCGTTCCTCACAAGCACCTACGCGATCTTCCTTGTCCGCAATTTCATGTACGGCATTCCGAATGACCTGCTCGATGCGGCACGCATGGATGGCGCTGGTGAGCTGTACATCTTCCACCAACTGGTGCTCCCTCTCTCTCGGTCAGTGCTGGCAACGCTGATAGGCTTCTACTTCATGTGGAACTGGAACGATTTCCTCTGGCCGCTAATCGTAATCACGGACTCGCGCAAGTACGTGTTGCCGGTGGGACTGGCCGTGTTAGAGGCCGAGCGCCTTTCGCAACACGGCCTGATGATGGCCGCTGCCAGTGTAGCCATCGTCCCAGTGCTGCTCGTGTTTTTGGTAATGCAGAACCACATCGTCGAAGGCATCGCCATCACTGGCCTCAAAGGTTGAGACACCGATCGCAAGAAGCAGACTGCACTTGAGCCGCCACGCTCTGAGCGCGCACTCTCGCATAACGGAGCAAAAGGACGGGCGAGGCACGCCTGGCGGATCACTGCAGCCCGTGGGGAGGACATGCGTGGAAAGCATCACACTGGACCGACCAGCTTTGCCCGTGCTGTACAAC
>JAIMBM010000588.1 GCA_023511475.1 Anaerolineae bacterium | reverse complement strand
GCATAAGGCAAAACACCCCTTCCTGCCGCCTCGGCGGCGCAGGAAGCGAGGGGCGGGGGGGATGGGGTATCCTCAGGCAAGGGCCGAGGGACGGCGACTAAAGCAGCCTGTCCGCCCTGAAAGGGGACGGGGGGAGGGTGTCCTGGGCGGAACGACGGCCACCCTGGGCAATGCAGGTGCGGACACGTACAAGGTGCTATTCGCCTGTAGCGAGGCGGCGGTAGGCGCCGACGATGTGGACCTTGAGGCCCTGCAGGGCGGGCCGATCGGTCAGGCGCTCGTAGAGGGCACCCAGGCGGTAGAGGGGCTCGTTGAAGGCGATATAGGTGGGGTCTCCCACGCAGTGCAGCGCCTCGCCGGCAAAGCCTGCGGCGCGGAGCATCCGGTCGAGGCGCCCTGGTGTGTTGGCGCGGTAGTAGGTGCGAAAGGTAAAGACCTCCGCCCGGCGGTACAGGCGCCAGACCAGGGCTTTCTGGAGCCGCGCCGGCGCCAGACGGCTGAGGAGCACGGCATAGCTGCGGGCGTTGGGCGTGAGAAACACCAGCACGCCCGCCGGGCGCAGGACTCGCGCAAACTCGGCAAAGACGCGCTCCGGGTGCGTGAGATGCTCGAACACCCAACTCGAGGCGATGAGGGTGAAAGAGTCATCCGCGAAAGGCAGCGCCGCGAGATCGCCGCAGACGAGGTCTGAGAGGTCTACAGCGTCCCGAAAGCCTTCGAAGGTGATGTCGATGCCCACAGCCCGGGCGCTTCCGCGGGCGCGCGCCACAATGCCGCCCTGTCCGCAGCCGGCATCGAGGATGGCCGACTCCGGCTGGACATACCGCCGGAGAAGGGAGTCGTACACCTCCGTGGCCGGACGCCAACCCGGGGTCTCCCGGCGGTAGCGGGCGCGCAGCGCCTCCTGACGGTCGAGAGCGAGCACCACAGTCCTCCTTCCTCGTCGGATTATACGCCGGGTGACGCTCCGCGTCGAGTGGGCGTGCCGCCGGGGATGGCGGTGCGCTCATTGACGCCCATCTGGAAGGGCGATACAATGGTGTAGCGCAGCGGCCACAAGCCAGAGCCCGGGGCGGTCTGTCCCCGGATGTGCGCCCTCGCCGATGCCGGGCGCCTGGCTGCCATCTGATAGCGGATCGGGCCAGAGCTGTCGGACCTGGAGGTGCCATGGGTCGATCGGGCAGGTTCCCGGATGGCAGGCCACGCCCCTTACGGGCGGTGGCGCTGTTTGTCGAGGACGTGCTGGCCAAACGCGAGGGCATCGCCTGCTGCCGGATACGGATCGCAGAGTTGGAGCAGTTCTGGGCGCTCCTCACGCGCAAGCTCCACCAGCGCGGGCTGCAGGACAAGCACATCCGCGAGGTCCTGCGGGGCAGGCTGTTCGGGCAATGCCCGCGCTGTCTGCTGCGCTTTGACGCCGAGTATCTGGCCTGGCTCGTGGAGCACAGGCGCACCGGTGCGCCGGACCGGGAGATGAAGAGGGTTGCCCGCTTCGCCGAGGGCCGGTGCATTAACGAAGAGTGCTCGTCGTTCGAGTGGATGGTGTACTGGCGCCCGCGGCTGCGCTAGGTGCAGATGGCGGGTCCGGCCGTCGGTTGCACGTGTGCAGCGGTTGGACCGCGGGTCAGGGATGCTCCCGGCGCCGGGCCACGCGGGCATCTTGCTGACTATGGAGTGAGGAGACCGCGCCATGCTGAGGTCCAGACCAGGCCTACCCCTCTCGATTGTTGCCATGCTGCTGGCGGTCTCCTGTGCAGCGCCGGCCCTCACTCCTGCGCCGGCGGCGTCCCCGACGCCTCCGCCGGTCACCATCACGCCCGACCCGGGGCTGCTACCCGTGGGCGATGCCCCTGGCGACAGGTTCCTCTTTGTGGAAACCCGTGTGATCGTGGAGGGCACCGGCGCGCTGCCCCGGCTCATGATCGACTTTCCTGCCTATACCTTTGATCCGGAGACCCGCACCCTGCGCAGCTTTCGCGGCGACCGCGGCATTTCGCTGGACCGCAGCGCCTGGGGGTTTGTGGGCCAGGGCACCGTGCGGAGGGGAGACGCGGGCGGCGGGGCTGCCAGCCAGCTCTTGCCGATCCCCCAACTGCCTTTCACGACCACTGTGGGCGTCTTTACGGGCAAAGCCAGGGATGGCCTCGAGGAGCTACGGCAGGTGCCGGTCGTGCTCC
Source organism: Anaerolineae bacterium (assembly GCA_023511475.1). Lineage (GTDB taxonomy): Bacteria > Chloroflexota > Anaerolineae > SpSt-313 > SpSt-313 > SpSt-313. Next base: position 628 of record JAIMBM010000588.1, on the reverse strand, counting down.
AATCCGTCAATCCACAGGGCAGCCTGATGGCCTTCATTGACGGGCGCAGGGTGATCCTCGGGCGAGGGGCAAGCTGGTCGCAGGTCATCGAGGCGGATGTCCCGACGCCCGAGGGCAAGGGGCACTACCGGGTCACTTCGAGCGTCACCAACCATGGCTGGCTGGACCGCAGCCAGCTCGTGCCGGCGGAGTAGGGCGGGGCTATCTGACCCCGCCGCTGAGGCGGCGCAGGAAGCGAGGGCCGGGGGCTTAGCCCGTCGACTTGGGCCTTTCGCCGCGCCCCTCAACATCACGCAGAAGCCGCCGCGGTAAGCCCAACGCCCCGGTGTTCGGGGACCCCTCCCCCTATCCCCATGGGCGCTAACCCAAGGGAGGCCAGCGTGCTCTCTCTCACAAGTGCCCCCACCCCTCGGGGCATTCCCTGCTTTGCCGCTCCGGCGGCAAAGCAGGGGTTAGCCCCCTCGCCCCGCCCCCGCGCCGCGGGGGCGGGGGGTCCAGATTGTAGGGGGATCGAGTTTGGCCTTTCGGGGTGCAACTCGCGGCGCCGTCTGCCGGTCGCTGAGATGACCTCGAGCGATGCTGCGTTGGGGACGCCCCTCCCCCTTGCCCCCTCCCCAAGGCGGGCGCC
>JAIMBM010000587.1 GCA_023511475.1 Anaerolineae bacterium | reverse complement strand
CGTCCGGCTCGGGGAGGGGGAAACAGGGGGAGATACCACCCCATCTCCACGGGCCTATTCCTTCTCTGCCAGCACCGCCTCCCGGAATACCGCGAGCCCTTCTTCGACCTGCGCCCGCGTGACGTTGATGGGCGGGATCAGGCGGATGGTCTGTGTCCAGTGGCCACAGGGGTACAGCAGCAGGCCTCCCGCGAGCGCCCGCTTGAGGATGCGCTGCACCGCCTCGGGGTTGGGGTGCTTCCTGCCGGGCCGGACGAACTCGACCGCAACCATCAGCCCGATGCCCCGCACGTCGCCGATGATGGCCGACTCGGCCTGCAACCGCCGGAGCTCCGTCAGGAGAAAGCTTCCCTGTACGCGCGCGTTCTCCAGCAGGTCCTCCTCCCGGATCACACGGAGGGTAGCCAGCGCGGCGGCACAGGAGACGGGGCTCCCGCCGTAGGTCGTGCCATGGGAGGCCGGGCCCCAGCGGCCCATCAGCTCGCGGCGGGCGGCCACGGCGCTCAACGGAAAGCCATTGGCTATGGCCTTGGCCAGGCAGACGATATCCGGCTCCACCCCCAGCGCCTGGCAGGCGAACCACTCCCCCGTACGCCCAAAGCCGGTCTGCACCTCGTCCAGGATCAGGAGGATGCCATGCCGGTCACAGATGCGCCGCAGCTCCTGCAGCCACTGGCGCGGCGGGATGACATACCCCCCCTCCCCCTGGATCGGCTCCGCCAGCATGGCGGCCACATCCTCGGGAGCGATGACGTACTCGAACAGCCGCTCAATATCCTCGAGGGCCTCCTGAGCACAGGCCTCCGGCGTCGGCGCCGACGAGCGATAGGGGTATGGGAAACGGGCATAGTACACATCCGGCACAAAGGGCCCATGCCCGCTTCGGTACCGGACCTTGGAGGTCGTGACGGTCGCGGCACCCAGGGTACGTCCGTGAAAGCCCCCGAGGAAGGCGATGATCCCACGCCGACCCGTAACGTAGCGGGCCAGCTTGAGCGCCCCCTCGACCGCCTCGGCTCCACTGTTCCCAAAGAAGAACATGTCGGCTCCGCCCGGCGCGATCTGCCCCAGCTCCCACGCCAGACGAAGCGTGGTCTCCGGGGTGAGCACACCGACCGGTGCATGGACGATGCGCTCCATCTGTGCCCGGGCCGCCGCCATGACCTCAGGATGGTTATGGCCTAGATTGCAGGCGCCGAACCCCGAGAGCCAGTCCATGTAGCGCCTGCCATCCGTTCCATACACGTAGACGCCTTCGGCGCGCTCGACCGGCAGGTTGGGCCAGTCCTGCGCCAGGCAGGGGGCCAGGAGGTCACCCTCTCGGGCAAGGAGCTCTTCGTACGATGGCTGTCGTTCCGTCATTGTCTTCTCCCCGAGTCCAGGCCGTCAGCCCGCGAACTTGATCACCGTGCATACCGCAAACACGCAGACGATCAGCCCCAGCCACACCAGATCGGCCGGGCGGGTCGTGAGCGTTTCGATCTCTGTCGGCTTGACCGGAGCCCCGAACCCCTTGGTCTCCATCGCGATCTGAAAGTCGTTCCCCTTGCGGAACAGCAGGAGGATCAGGGGCGTGATGATCGGCACGTAGGCCCTGAACGCACGCTTGAACACGTTCATAGAGTCGATATCAAAAGCCCTGAGCTTCTGCGCCTCCACAATCGAGTTCCACATCTCGAAGAGGAGGCTGGTGAAGGAAAGGGCACTGACAAACATAAAGCTCGCCGTCTGAGGCACGCGCAGCCTGTTCATGGCCGTGACGATGGCCGAGGCGCGGGTCGTCATGACAAACAGCGGCAGCGCCGAGGTCGCCGCCAGGATGCGGACGCACAGCACCAGCCCAAACCAGGTCCCCTCCCGCGTCATGACGCCCAGATCGGCCTCCCACAGCTTCAGGTGGCCGAGCACGATCAGTGGCGTATGGCCGCCCCGATAGGTGAACCCCTGGATGAGGACGAGGAAGATAAAAGTGCCCAACAGTATCTTGAAGAGGCTGGCAAAGCGCTGCAGCTCGATGCGGGCTACGGCCCACAGCACGGCCGAAAACCCCAGCCAGACCAGCAGCACTGGCATGTCACCCGCCGTGATGGGATACATCACAAGGACGAGCGTCAGCGCCACGTAGACCATCTTGACCAGGGGGTGCAGACGGTGAATGGGCGTGTCCCGGTGGGTGTAGCGGAACATCGGCTGCATCTAGGCCACCACCTCCCCCTGCGCGGGGCGAAGAACCCGGTAGAGGTCCTCCAGCGTCATCACATGGGGCGGCACACCCAGCGACTCCAGCTCGTGCGCGAGCTGCGCGGCCACCGGCGGGACTACAAAGCTCTTCCGCAGCGTCTCGGCCTGCGAAAAGACGGTGGCCGTCGGACCGTCAAGCAGCACCTGCCCCTCGCATAGCACGATGAGGCGCTCCGCGTACCGGGCGATCAGGTCAACATCGTGGGTGATCACGAGGACCGTCGCCCGCCGCTCTTCGTGGAAGCGCTTCGCCAGCTCCACGAGCTGATAGCGCCCACGGTGGTCCTGCGCGGTGGTCGGCTCGTCCATGATCAGGACCTCCGGTTCCAGAGCCAGTGTTGCGGCCACAGCCAGCTTGCGCCGGTCGCCGAAGGAGAGACGGAAGGGGAACAGGTCCGCCTCTTCGGCGAGGCCGACATGCTGCAGTGCCTCCCTTACCCGGGCCTCGATCTCTTCCGGAGGAACGCCCACGTTGCGCAGGCCGAACCGCACCTCGTCGGCACAGGAGGCGGTGAAGAGCTGATAGTCGGGGTTCTGCAGCACGAGCCCCACGCGACGTGCGATGG
>JAIMBM010000586.1 GCA_023511475.1 Anaerolineae bacterium | reverse complement strand
GGGCTCCTGCCCGGCGCCATGCTGCAGAATGCGAGCCTCCGGTTCATCTGCCGATGGGTCAATGTGCGGGTGGAGTCGAACCGGACCCCCTGCACCGCCGGCCTGCAGGTCGGTGAAGTGCTCCGTCTGCCCATCGCGCACCATGAGGGCAGCTATTTCGTGGATGCGGCCACGCTTGCCGCGATGGAGGCCCGACAACATCGGCACCACGATCGCCTGTGTCCAGCGAGGCTGGACCTGCGAGGTCCGCCCAGTGTCCCGCATCATCTTATCATCAGCCAATCATATCAGTCTTGACCAGGTGTACGGCATTCTTGACGATTCTTACCGTCCCAGGCATGGTACTGACACAATGCCTGCCCGCTCGCCGCGGCGGTAGGCACGAGGCGTCACACCCACCAGCCGCCTGAACACCCTGCTAAAGTGCGCGCTATCGCAGAACCCGACCGCAAAGGCGATCAGTGTTATGGTCTGGTCCGTACTCTCCAAAAGCTCGCACGCCCGCAGGACGCGGTAGCGCCGAAGGTACTCCATGGGGGTCAGGCCAAGCTCCCGACGAAAGCAGTTCGACAAATAGCCCGCGCTTGCATAGACGTGCTTCGCTATCTGCTGCCGCGTGAGGGGCTCGGCATAATGCCCGTGTATGAACCCGATGGCGCACCGCACGAGCGATCTCGCAGGCGAACCCAAGACACAGCTTTCGGCCAGGACCTTCCTGACGCACTCGAGCACCTCGTCCGGGCTGAAGAGGCCTTTCGCCAGGACCATCGCCGCGCTCCTGTGCAGGCGACCGATCTCATCCTCCCCGGGCATGTGCCCGGTCAGCACGATCACCGGAATGCGCTGCATACTCTCGCGACCGCGCAACGCATCGAGCACCGCAAAGCCATCCATCTCCGGCATCTCCAGGTCCAGCAGGATAAGGTCCGGCCTGGTGCGCTCAAGCACCTCTAGCGCTGCCCGTCCGTGACACGCCTGCAGCGCCCGAAAACTTGCGCGCTCCAGGAAGCGGGTGTACATGTGCACCAGAGATGGGTCATCGTCTACGACCAGAATGACGGGCGTCCCCCGTTCGAGGTCAGGTACGCTTTCCTCGGAGGCCGACGGGTCGCGCGAGCTACCTGATGCTGCCTGACGAGGGCCGGGCGGCGGCTCTGCCCGAGAGGCCATCGCTGAGGCCAGGTCGCGCGAGGAAAGCGCAGTCAGTGCCGAAGAGGCGCCAGGCGACGTGGATGCGGTCGCCGCAGAGCCCGTAGGCGCGAGATGCACCCAAGCTGCGAACCTCATCTCCGCCTCCGTGATCGGCGTTGCAGGAAAGATCACGGACAGAGAAACCGAATGCCTCCGGCCCAGCACCACCACATTCCGCCCGAGCCTCGCCGGGCCGTCGGGCCCGGCGAGGCCAAACGGTTGTGCCGCCCAAGCAATCCCTCAGGCCTACCGCAGGCTGATACCGACCACATGCTGAGTGCCGTCGCCCGGGTCTATCAGGATGCGGTAGGTGCCGAGCGTGAGGCCTCTTGTGCTCAGGTTGAAGATGTACAGGGCCTCTTCGGTGTCGTAGCGTGCCACATTCCCCTGCCGCGGCACGGTCGAGACTGCCTCGCTGAACTGCTCCGGCTGACCGTCCGACACCCTCGCAATGAAGATGCGCACTTCCGCGCCCGCCACCGAAGCGCCGTGCGCATCCACGAGCCGGAATCTGATGGGGACCGTGCTGCCCGATGTGAACAGAGTGGCTCTATCGGCCTCCAGCGGCGGCAGGACACCGCCAAAGCCATACACGACGTTGACCTGCACCCTTGCCCCAAGCCCATAGGGGTTGAACAGCCTGTCCGTGAGCATCAGCCTGCCGCGGATGACCTGTGCCGCTGCGGAGAGGGGATCATAATCTGCGTTTTCCCACTCCACCCCTACGAGCCTGTAGGCCCCCGTGTCCACTCTCACCCAGACCTGCTCTGGCAGGTTGAGCGCGGACCACCCGGTACCATACAAGACGGTCAGTGGCTCCGGCCCAATCACCTCTGAGATGATGCCCGAGAGAGTGACCTCGATGTCGCTCCTCTTCGGCGGCAGAGGCGAGTTTGGACCGAGGAAGAAGCTGGTATGTGGACTCATGTTGTAGGTGCTGTTCTGCAGCGCCACATCGTTTCGGTACAGCGGGTCATGCATCAGAGTCCGGATGCCATACTCTGTAGGAGTGACTGTCGTAAAGACCCGCAGGGCAGTGTTGCCATACCTCACGATGTACTCCTCGCGCCAGTCACCGAACAGGTCTGCCTGCAGTTGCGGCATGTTCTTGCCAGCACCCGAAGAGACGCCAGAGGGCTGGAACACGGCAACGAGAGAGTTTGTGGCTGGATTGAATTTCCTCACGACCGTCGTGTCGATGAGCTCGTGGTTGAGGTCCCCATCCCACCAGAAGGCATGCGCGTTGGTGTTCAGCGCATAGGCCAGTGGCTGAAGCGTAGACGCATTGTATGCATTGCCCCTCCCGGTATACACCTCTACGCTCTCGTACCTCGGGTCAAAGTTGCCGGCAGTTCCACCATCATAGTCATTGCCCGAGTAGATCGCGATCAGAACCTTCCCCGTCATGGGGTCGTGAAGTGTCCAGCCGGGTAGCCAGCCATAGTTCTTGCCATCGCGGATGTCGTTGGCTATCCACTCCTCGCGGCAGGAGTAGTAGAGAAGCCGGTTGCTTGCATCTACTGGCAACAGGGCGTGGCGATCGCCATGACGCATTGGGAGCCACACGCTCGTCGGAGCATTCTCTATCTCCGGAGTAATCAGGTTCAGGTTGGCTGCAGGCTCGGGA
>JAIMBM010000585.1 GCA_023511475.1 Anaerolineae bacterium | reverse complement strand
CCCGACGGGCGCTGTCGCACCGCCTGGACTGCCGGGCGGCTGCGCGCCGCCTCGCCCGCCATCGTGTGCCGGCCCCGCACCGGGATCGGACCCGGCCCGAGGCGGTCCCGGAGCGGCCCGATGATACGATGGGCGCATCACGGAGGCCTTCATGCCGTCGATGCTGCGCGCGGCCTTGCCGGGGGTCCTCGTTCTGGGCGCACTCGGTCTTGCCGGGGGCCAGGGCGCGTCCTCCACCGTGGCGTTCGTCGGGATCACGGTCATCCCGATGGATCGCGAGCGCGTCGTGCCCGGGCAGACGGTCGTGGTCTCGGAGGGACGGATCAGCGCGATGGGTCCGGCCGGCGAGGTCCGCGTCCCCGCCGGGGCCACGCGCGTCGAGGGCGCCGGCCGGTTTCTCCTCCCTGGCCTCGCCGAGGAGGACGAGCACATCTCCCTCCTCCTTGAAGCCAGGGCTTGCCGCCTGATTCACGTCTTCGAGGAGGCCGACCACCCCGAGCAGGCCGCCGCGCACACCGGAGAGCCGGGCAGGCACCTATGGCTTTTCCATCCGCGTCGTCAGCCAGGACGCACCCGACCAGGTTGCCGAGGTCCCGGTCAAGCTTACCGTGGCACCCTTCTATCAGTCACACGCCGAGCTGAGGCCCCAGCGGCTTGCCACGGGCAGAACGGGGGCGGTAGCCATCGAGAACAGAGGCAACTGCCCCCAGTCCTACACGGTCACGCTCGAGGAGAAAGGCGAGGACCTGCGCTTCGAGCCTGCGCAGACCCAGGTCACCATCCCCGAGGGCCAAACCGTCAGCGCCGAGTTCCGCGCACAGCCGCGCAAGCGTCGCCTGATCGGGGGCCAAAAGTCGCATCCCTTCACCGCCAAAGTGGCCTCAGCCTCCGGCGAGGCCCACGCCCTCGCCGGCGAGATCCTCTCCAGGGGGCTCATCCCGGCGTGGCTGCCACCGCTCGTGGTCATCCCGCTGATCGCCCTTTGTGTCGCCATGGCCTCCCTGCTCATCAAGGCGCCCGTAATCGAGAGCATCACCGTCGATCCGCCGGCGCCCCTCGCCGGCCAGCCGGTCACGGTGCGATGGGTCGTCCAGAACGCCCAGACCATCGAGCTGCGGCCTCTCGTCAGCGGCCTGGACGCCGCCCGGGGAAGCTACACCTTCCCCCGTGGGTTTGGTACCTCCACCAGCTTTACCCTGGTTGCGACCAACCGCTTCGGCAGCAGCGAGCGGCAGGTCAACGTGCCTGTGCTCGCCCCGACGGCGACGCCGGAGCCGGAGCCGGGGGCGCCGGTCGTCGAGGAGTGGTCTGTCTTCCCTACCCGGATCACCAAGGGCGAGCAGGTAACGATCCGCTGGCGCCTGAGCAACGCCGAGAGCGCTACCCTGCAACCCTTCGGAACGGTTGACCTCGTCGGCGAGATGCAGGATACGCCGCAGGTCACGACGCGGTACACGCTGATAGCCGTCAACAAGGGCAAGACGGTGCAAAAGTCGCAGGAGGTTGTCGTCGAGGAGCCGGCGCCGAGTGCGCCTGTGGTCAATGCCTTTTCCGTCGAGCCGGCGGAGGTGATCCTCGGCACCGGCGGGGTCGTGCGCCTGACGTGGGACGTGCAGAACGCCGACTCGGTCGCCATCGAGCCCGGGCTCGGGCCCGTCGGCCCGGTCGGCACCCGCGAGCTGCCCGCCCCCTCGGGAGACACGGTCTACACACTCGTGGCCCGGAACGCAGGCGGCGAGGTGCGATCACAGGCGCTGGTGCGCGTATTTGCCCCTACCGCCACGCCACAACCGACAGAAACGCCAACGCCGGTCCCGACGGTAACACCGACGCCGCAGCCAAGCTGGGAGCATCCGATCACACTCCTGGAGAGGCGCACGGTCTATAACATCCGCCTTACGAAGGCTGGGCCGATCTACGTACAGGCGGCGTGGAGCGGCACCCAGGGCGAGCTCTCACTCATGATCAACGGCCCGGGCAAGACAGGCCCCTACGCGCGACAGGACGGCACCAGCCCCCTGAGCGTGAGCTACAACGTGACAGAGGCGGACCTGGCAGCCGGCAACTGGTGGCGGGTGACCGTAGCCAGCTTTGGGTCTGGCCAGGCCAGCGGCGACATTCAGATCAAGTACGAGAGCGGCTCGAGCAGCCCTCTGTTTGGCCACCAGTTCGCCGTCGGCCCTGGCAGGGGCAGCTCCGTGACCGTCGCCGTCGCCCACCGCCTGCTGCCCGATAGTGCAGCCACCCTGAGGGCCGAGGCGAGCTGGACCGGCACACCGGCACAGCTCACCCTGGATATCAGCAGCCTCTGGCATCGTAGCCCTTACACCAGCAGGACAGGCCCAAGCCCACTGACCGTCTCGTACGACGCGCCCGATGCCGAGTTGGACAGGGGCGACATGTGGGTCTTTACCCTGACGAGCCCTTCCGCCCCCAACGCACAGGGCAACATCAAGCTGTACTACCCAACGCGTTTTCTGACGATCATCGGAGAGATCGGAGGGATACGACTGCCAGGTCCCTAACCAGCCCGCGACACTACGTGGGCGCGTCCGGCCCAGAAGTGCCCTATCGGCGGGGGTGTTGGTGGCCAGCTTTGCCGCCAACACCCCCCCTTTCTGTGGCGTTCCTGAAGAGTAGTATGGCGCCCCCCGTGGAGTTGCTGCCCCACCCCGTGCCTCCATAGGCGCTAACTCAAGGGACGCCAGCGCGCTCTCTTCCGCAGGTGCCCCCACCCCTCGGGGCATTCCCTGCTTTGCCGCCGGAGCGGCAAAGCAGGGGTTAGCCCCTCGCCCCGCCCCCGCCGCGGCGGGGGCGGG
>JAIMBM010000584.1 GCA_023511475.1 Anaerolineae bacterium | reverse complement strand
GTTTGAAGCAGCGCGTCCGAGAGGTGCAGGTACGCAGCCGGAATGAAGGCAATCCCAAGCCACTGCAGCCGGAGCCAGGGGGCGGCGGCTTCGAGGGTATCGATGCTATCGAGGATGACATCGCCCCCGAACACGATGAGCAGGCAGGTGAGCAGCGCACAGAAGGCACGCGCGACGGGGCTGCGCAGGTTGTGCGTGGCGATATAGGCCAGGAGCGAGAAAGCGACAATGACGTTCGCAGACGAGAGGAAGAGATTGCCAACGCGCAGTATGGCACCCAGCCACTCAGCGATCATGGTCGGACCCCGACTACCCAGACGGCATAGTAGTAGACGGCGACCGCGGCGAACAGGAGGCTGTCGATGCGGTCCAGGGCGCCGCCGTGGCCCGGTATGAGGCGGCCAGAGTCTTTGACTCCTGCCTGCCTCTTGATCAGCGACTCGGCGAGGTCACCATAGGTAGTGGCGAGGCACAACACCAGGCCATAGCCGACGGCCAGCGGCGCGGAGAGATGCAGGAGCCACACCGCCAGGCCGAATCCGGTCGCCGTACCCACGATAATTCCGGCAATGGCTCCCTCCAGCGTCTTGCGGGGGCTGACCCTGGGGTAGAACGGGTGACGCCCATACAATGTACCCGCAAGGTAGGCTGCTGTGTCCGAGATCCAGGTCGTCGCAAGCGTCACGCCGACCCAGACCAGTCCAAGGGGGAGCCCTCGGAGGAGCACGGCGTGGCTGAGCATGCCGCCGATGTAGGCGGTACCTGCCACCGTCGAGCTCCAATCGAGGAGGAACCCGTCGGTCTGCTGCCTGAGAACGCGCTCGAGCAGCAGCACGCCGAGAGCGAGGATAAAGAGTGCCACACCAGCCCCGGTACCGGGGAAGAGTGCTGCGAAGGCAAGGCCGGCACTGAGCGCAGTGCCCGCATAGAGGGAGGGGTTTGCACCGAGTCGCCTGGCGAGCTGGTAGAACTCGAGGGTGGCCAACGCGGCGAACAGAGCTACCAGGGCAGCAAACCACACACCGCCGAGGTAGGTCGCCGCCAGGGCTATCGGGATGAGCACCAGGGCGCTCAGGATACGCATGCTCAGCACGAGCCGCACTCCGCTCCGCCTTCGCGGCGGCCGATGTTCAGGTCTGCTTGACCAGGCCGAAGCGGCGCTCTCGGGCCGTGAAGGCTTTCAGTGCCTGTAAGAGCTCTTCGCGGTCAAAGTCGGGCCAATAGGTCGGCGTCGAGTAGTACTCGGCGTAGGCTGCCTGCCAGATGAGAAAGTTGCTCAGGCGCATCTCCCCCGCGGTGCGGATGATCAGGTCGGGATCTGGCAGGTCGGAGGTGTAGAGATGGCGGCTGAAGAGGGCCTCGTCGATCGCCTCCGCGGGCACGCCATCGGAAACGATGCGTCGCACGGCATCAACGATCTCGGCGCGCCCTCCATAGTCCAGGGCCACGTTGAGGATCAGGCGACGGTTGTTGCGCGTGAGGGCGACCGCCTGCGCGATCTTGTCGCAGAAGTGTGGGCCGAGGCGGTCGGTGCGCCCGATATGGCGGATCTGGACGCCGTTCCGGTGGAGATGCTGCGTCTCTCGGTCGATGCTGCGCTCCAAGAGAGCGAGGAGCCCACGAACCTCCTCAGGTGGCCGGCCCCAGTTCTCGGTGGAGAACGCGTAGAGCGTGACCACCGGGATGCCAAACTCCACACATGCCTCGAGCACGCGGCGGATGTTCTCGGTGCCGGCACGGTGCCCTGCCAGGCGCGGGAGCCCTCGCTTCTGGGCCCAGCGCCCGTTGCCGTCCATGATTATACCCACGTGCTGTGGGATCACCAGCTCCGGTGGTGCCGTCGCTTCCCTGCTCACCAGTGATGCCTTCCCGTAGCCTGGGGCTAGACCTCCATGATCTCGGCCTGCTTTGCGCGACCCAACTCGTCCATCTCGGCGATGTATTTGTCGGTCAGGCTCTGAATGCGGTCCTTGGCCCGGAAAAAGTCATCCTCTGAGATCAGCTTTTCCTTCTCGAGCTCCTGCAAGTCCTTGAGGCAGTCGCGGCGTATGTTGCGCAGGGCCACGTGGCCCTCCTCGACACGGTGGTTCACCACGCGGGCGAGCTCGCGGCGCCGCTCCTCGGTCAACTGCGGTATCGGCAGGCGGATGACCTTGCCGTCGTTTGATGGCGTCAGGCCAAGGTCGGACTTGAGGATGGCTTTTTCGATTGCGCCAAGGATGCTTGCATCCCACGGCCTGATGACCAGCAAGCGCGGCTCGGGCACAGAAATCGTGGCCAGCTGATTGAGGGGCGTTGGTGTGCCGTAATAGTCGACGCGCACGCGCTCCACCAGAGTCGGTGACGCGCGGCCGGTCCGAATGCCCATCAGGTCCTCTCGGAGCACCGCCGTTGCCCGCCGCATCTTCTCTTCGGCTTCACGCAAACAGTCTTCGATCATGGTGAATCCTTCCCTCAGCGGCTGATCAGCGTGCCGATCCTTTCACCTCGGATGACCCGCACCAGGCTATCCGGGGGCTGCAGCTTGAACACGATGATCGGCAGGTTGTTATCCATGCACAGGGACAGAGCGGTGGAGTCCATGACCTTGATGCCGAGGTTGAGGGCCTGGATGTAGGTGAGATGCTCGAAACGACGGGCCTCCGGGTGCTGGAGCGGATCCTTGTCGTAGACGCCGTCCACCTTGGTCGCCTTGATGAGCACCTCGGCGTCAATCTCCATGGCGCGGAGGGCGGCAGCGGTATCGGTGGAAAAGTAGGCGTTGCCCGTTCCGGCGCCGAAGATGACCACGCGGCCCTTCTCGAGGTGACGGATGGCAC
>JAIMBM010000583.1 GCA_023511475.1 Anaerolineae bacterium | reverse complement strand
GGATGCTCCCTCCGCCGAGGAGGGACCCCCGCTGCCGCCCCTCGAGAAGGGCGAGGTGGTGGACCTCGTCCGGCTCATCCCGGAGCAGCACTTTACCCAGCCCCCTCCGCGCTATACCGAGGCGACGCTGGTCAAGGCCCTGGAAGAGTATGGCATCGGGCGGCCGAGCACCTACGCCCCCATCCTATCGACCATACAGGAGCGGGGCTACGTCGCCCGAGAGAACCGTCACCTCGTGCCGACCGAGCTCGGCTACATCGTCAACGATCTCCTCGTCCAGCACTTTCCGGAGGTCGTCGACACCGGCTTTACGGCACGCATGGAGAGTGACCTCGACCGCATTGCCGAGGGCTCGGCGGACTGGGTGGAGGTCCTTCGCGAGTTTTACGGCCCCTTCGAGCGGCGCGTGCTCGAGGCAGAGCGAGAGATGCCTCGCGTGCAGTTAGAGGTCGAGGAGACGGGCGACGTCTGTGAGAAATGTGGCCATCCCATGGTCGTGCGGCATGGCCGGTTTGGCAAGTTCATCGCTTGCAGCAACTTTCCAGCGTGCCGCAACACCCGACCCTACCTCACCAGACTCGGCGTGGCCTGCCCCGAGTGCGGTGGCGAGCTGGTCGAGCGGCGAACGCGCCGCGGACGAACGTTCTACGGCTGCGCCAGGTATCCCGAGTGCAGCTACACGATGTGGAAGCGGCCTGTGCCACAGCCCTGCCCGGCCTGTGGCGGCCTGCTGGCAGTTGAGCGCAGAGGCTGGCTCAAGTGCGTGCGCTGCGGCCATCAAGTCCCAGCGCAGGAGGTAGAGGAGAGTGCCTCCCCGGTCGGGCCTGGTGCCTGAGTTGCCAGACAGGCTCCCCCTGCATATGGAGATCCAGTTGCGCGGCTTCCTGCGCTACCTTGAGGCGGAGCGCAGCGCATCACCCTACACCCTGCGCAACTATGGCCGCGAGGTGCGCGAGTTCCTGCGCTTTCTCGTGCGCGCGAATGTGACGGATTGGGCGCAGGTCGATCGCGAGGTCCTCAGGGGATACCTGGCCTGGCTCACCGCCCGCGGCTACGCCCGGGGCTCGATTGCACGGCGCGTCGCCGAGGTCCACTCCTTCGGCAGCTACCTCTACCGCGAGGGCTGGGCCGCCTCCAACCCCTTCACGGTCATGCAGGCGCAGGCTCCCAAGGTAAAGCGACGCCTGCCGACCGTCCTCGCCGTGCCCGAGGCTGCAGCCCTCGTGAGCCTCCCTGCCGAGGACACGCCGGATGGCATGCAGGCCGCGGTCGCCCTGCGAAACCGGGCCATCCTCGAGGTGCTCTACGCCGGCGGGCTGCGGGTCAGCGAGCTGGTGGGCCTCGACCTCGAGGACTATGATGCGGCCCGAGGCGAGCTGCGCGTGCTCGGAAAGGGCAACAAGGAGCGCCTTGCCCTGCTCGGCGCGCCCGCAAGGAGGTGGCTGGACAGGTATATCCACGAGGGGCGGCGCCTCTTCCTCCCGAGGCACGGCCGCGAGCGCGCGCTGTTCCTGAACCGCCGAGGGGGCCGACTCACCGCAAGGAGCGTGCAGGCCATGATGCGAGAGTGCGCCATCAAGGCCGGCCTGGACAGGCGCGTCACCCCGCACATGCTCCGGCACACCTTCGCCACTCACCTCCTCGACGGGGGCGCCGACCTCCGGGTCGTGCAGGAATTGCTCGGGCATGCGCAGCTCTCCACCACGCAGATCTATACCCATGTGTCTCGCAGTCGGGTGCGCGCCGTGTACCTCAAGGCGCACCCGCGAGCCCAGAGCGAGGAACTGCGCGACGATCCACCCAAGGAGGCACCGTGACAGACACGCGAATCGCGCCGCTCCGGGAGCGGCTCGCTGCCGAGGGAGCCGATGCCTTTCTGGTGAAGCACGCTGCCAACGTTCGCTATCTGAGCGGCTTCACGGCCGGAGAGGACGCCTCCCTGCTCATCACACCAGACTCGGCCTTTATCCTCACAGACTTTCGCTACTATGAGCAGGCAGAGCAGCAGGCGCCCGATTGGGAGCTCTTCAGGCTCACGAGCACGCTCCCGGCCGGGTTCGCCGAGCTCGTGCGACAGATCGGCGTCAGACGCGTGGCCTTTGAGAGCGCCAGCATCACCTATGCGTTGTATGAGGAGCTCGCCAGGGCCGAAGACGTCGAGCTGCTCCCGGTCAAGGGCTGGGTCGAAGACCTGCGCACCGTCAAGACACCGCGAGAGATCGCCTGCATCCGGCGCGCGGTCGAGATCGCAGACGGCGCCCTCGCCGCCCTGCCCTCCCTCATCCGCCCCGGGATGACCGAGCGCGAGCTTGCGTGGGAGCTCGAGGTCTACATCCGGACCCACGGGGCCGACGACATAGCCTTCCCCATCATCGTCGCCGGGGGGCCGAACAGCGCCATGCCACATGCCGTGCCCTCGGACCGGCCTCTTGTGCCGGGCGAACCGATCGTGCTGGACCTGGGTGCGAAGGTCGAGGGCTACTGCTCGGACGCAACCCGCACCGTCTGCCTCGGGCAGCCCGACGACCACTTTCGGGAGGTCTATGCCATCGTCCTTGCGGCTCAGGAGGCAGCCAAGCGGGGCATCCATGCCGGGCTCCTCGGAAAGGAAGCTGACGCCTTCGCGCGACAAGTAATAGCGGACGCGCGCTTTGGCGAGGCCTTCGGCCATGGGCTGGGCCACGGTGTCGGGCTGGAGGTGCACGAGCGCCCAAGCGCCGGGCAGCGGAGCGAGGATCGCCTCCAACCCGGCAGCGTGATCACCGTCGAGCCGGGAATCTACCTGCCCGGGTGGGGCGGAGTGCGCATCGAAGACCTGGTC
>JAIMBM010000582.1 GCA_023511475.1 Anaerolineae bacterium | reverse complement strand
GTATTTCGTGGTGGAATTTTATACCGAAAGCGAAAATTCCGCAGTGCAGTTCCTGTACCGGCTCCGCGGCGAGGCGGTCTGGCGGGGCTCCGCGGTGGGCATCGCCGGGAATTTCATCGAGCGGGACGGCTGGGCGCGCACGGCGGTGGAACTGCCCGGGGGCCGCTCGGCCGCCGACATCGCCGAGGTCGCCTTCGAGTGCCTGTCCCGCCGCGGCCTGGAGAAACAGCCCGTGCCAAAGAACGGCCGCTGCCGCATCACGCGCCTGGGGCGGGCGTTCGGCTTTGACGCGCGCTGCCGCCCCGCGCCGGCCGTCCCGCTGCCGCAGCCGCCGCCGTCGGCCGCCAGCAGAGGCGAAGCCAGGGTATCGGCGAGAGGTGCTTGCGTACTCCCACGTAGAACGGGACGAGCAGCGCTGCCTCTGAGAAAACGTGGACCGCTGCCGCTGCCCGGTAACCATAGCTTGGGATCAGGACCAGGTTTGCCGCCACGCCACAGGCCAGGCCGATGGCGAAAGCCTTGGTCAGGAACCGCTGCTGATCCAGCGCGATCAGCACATACTGCGTCACACTGTTGATGAACCCCAGCGGCATGTACCAGACGATGATCTGCAGCGCGATGGCCGAGTGTGGCAGGTAGGCGGCGCCGCCGATCAGGCGAGTCAGCGGGTACGCGACGATGGTGCAGACGAGCGCGATCAAGAGCCCCAGGGAGAAGAGCAGCTTGATCGACAGCAGGTAGGCCCGATAGAGCGACTCCCGCGAGGAGGCGGCAAAGCGCGACATGATGGGGAAGATGGCCATGGTGAAGGTCGGCGGGATGATGCCGATGGCATCGACCAGCTTGTAGGATACCGAGTACCACCCCACCACCGCGCTGCCCCACAAGCGCTCCAGGATGAAGTAGTCGACCTTGAAGAAGAGTGTCGCCAGGAGGTGGTTGATCATCAGCGGATAGGCCTCGAGCGCCATGCGTCGCGGCAGGCCGGGGCGTCTCTCTCGATGGGGTCGGAAGAAAAGCGTGGCGACCAGCGCGAGGAGGATGGCCATCGTCACGGTGTTCACGGCGATCGAGGTGCCGGCCAGCCCCACGAACCCCCAGCCCACAAGGAGCGCTGCCGCTCCCAGGGCGACCTTGAGCACAGTCGTGACCGAGCTGACGACCGCGGGGATGACCATGACCTCGAAGGCCATAAAGACGGCGCTCAGGCCAGCCGAGATGCTCGACGGAACCAGCCCCAGCGCCAGGAGGATGATGGCCAGAGTCGTGTCCCCGGCGGGTCGGTAGATGAGCAGGAAGAGGGCCAGGAGCGGCGCCGCCGCGGCTGCCAGGCCCAGGCGGAGGATTGTCGTGTTCCAGAGATAGGCGTTGGCATCCTCGCGGTTGCGTGCGACCTCGCGGGTGAGCAGGGTGTTGAGGCCAAAGTTCGTCACGACCTCGAGGAGCACGGCCACGTACACGGCAAAGGCGTACTTGCCCGCGTCCCCCGGGCCGAGCAGGCGGAGCATGAGCATGGCAAAGACCATGTCCACGCCTTTGTTCAGCAGCTGCAGGGCGAGCGGCACCACGGTGTTCTTGGCCACGCGTCGGGCGGCGTGCTCGTCGGCAGACGGGCGGAAGGCGCCTGCCCAGACCCAGGCGCCGGCCACCAGCAGGAGCGAGACCCCGGCGATGAACGAGATGAAGAGCCCGGTCTTGAGTGACCCCGGTGAGTACTTGAACCGCACCGTCTGCGGACCTGCCGGCAGGAGGACGGCCCGCACCGTGCCGTCGGCGCGGAGGATCTCGAGTGCCTGCTCCTCACCGTTGGCATCCGGACGGGTGCAGGCGACCCAGCCCGGGAAGTAGCTATCCGCCAGGACGAGGAACCCCGGGGCCGGCATGTCGACGTGGAGGCGAACCTGGTTGGGCGAAAGCTCCAGGAACGTCACCTCCGGCGGGGCGGGTACAGCCTCCAGAGGCGTCCACCCCGTCGGCGCCTCCTCCAGCAACACGGCCTCGCGGGGGTCTGCCTGTGCGAGGGCCTCCAGAAGGCTCTGGCGATCCCTGAATATGCGGGCCTCAAAGGTTACGAAGGCCCTCGGCAGGGCATCGTCGTTGCGGTAGACGCGCAGGTCGCCGTCGTGCACGAGGGTATAGCCCGGGCGGTCGATGGTCTGTTCGGTCAGGACGTAGCGCACGTTCAGGAGGTCCAGTATCGGCGAGTCGAGCGAGTCCTCTCGCTTCAGCCGGGCGATCTGGTTATAGAGCAACTCCTGTGGTCCGACCAGCTCCATGACGTCGCAGTATTGCCGCAGAATGATCGAGTCGTACCCGCGTACGTCCTGCAGGCCGTAGAGCATGTTGGTGTTCGCGGGGAGGGGCTTGGTGCTCTCTGTGTCATAGACGGTGACGCGGAAGGGTTGTGGTTGCTGCTGAAGATACCTGATCGCGGGCGGTCTCAGGCTGAGAGGCTCAGCGCTCACGGCGGGCATGAGCCCGCGGAACCAGGCGGCCGGGTCCAGGAAGAGCACGGCCAGCAGGGCAAGCTCGTCGGCCTGGCTGTCGGACAGGCCCAGCTCCTGTGCCATCCGAAGCGCAAGCCGCTGCAGCCGCCACGCGTGTTCCTCGGTCTCGTAGGTGCTCTCGCCCAGCGTCTTCTGCAGCGAGGCGATTATGGAGCTGCGGGTGCTCTTGCTCTCGGTCAGCTTGTTTCGGTACATCCGGTCCTCGGCTTCCTTGAGGACCTCCTGGATGCTCTGCGTCGGCTTCTCCTTCGTGGATGCCCCAAGCGCGATGCTGGGCCGGATCGGATCCTCGGTCGAAGCCCTGCAGGCCTCCCG
>JAIMBM010000581.1 GCA_023511475.1 Anaerolineae bacterium | reverse complement strand
GGGTTAGGGGTGGGAGTCTGACGATCCGGTGCAACGCCGATCTTGACGGACAGAGCTACCAGGAGCCCGCCTCCGTTCCATGCGCTGAACGCGAGCCTGAACACGTTACCGGTCGCCCACTTGTTGACCGGGTGCCCACGCTGCCGTAGAATCGGACTGGTTCCAGAAGCAACCAGGCCCGCCCTCCACAGAAAGGCGCGTCGAGAGCAATGGCCGAAGCGACCCTGCCCCCCTCGTTCAACGTGATGGTCAAGCCCCGGGGCCCGATCTGCAACCTGCGCTGCGACTACTGCTACTACCTGGTCAAAGAGGAGCTCTATCCAGACGGCGCCTTCCGTATGACGGACGAGCTGCTGGAAGAGTTCACCCGGCAGTACATCGCGGCACAGCAGGTGCCCGAGGTGACCTTTGGCTGGCAGGGCGGCGAGCCGACCCTCATGGGGCTCGCGTTTTTCGAGCGCGCCGTGGCCCTTCAGCATCGCTACGCCCGGCCGGGCATGCGCATCCTGAACGCCCTTCAGACGAACGGGACCCTCCTCGACCAGGAGTGGTGTCGCTTCCTGAAGCAACAGGGCTTCCTCGTTGGCCTCAGCCTCGACGGGCCACGTGAGCTTCACGACGCCTTCCGGCACGACCGGGCCGGCCAGCCGACCTTCGACCGGGTCATGCGCGGCCTCAGGCTGCTGCAGGAGTTTGGAGTCGAGTACAACATCCTGGCCACGGTGCATGCGGCCAACGCAGGCCATCCCCTCGAGGTGTACCGCTTCCTGCGGGACGAGGCAGGAGCCCAATTCATCCAGTTCATCCCCATCGTCGAGCGGCAGGGCGATGGCCTGAGCCCCCGCTCGGTCGGTAGCCGGGCCTATGGCGACTTTTTGATCGGGGTCTTTGACGAGTGGCTGCAGCGGGATGTGGGCACCGTCTTTGTGCAGATATTCGACGTCTGCCTGGCTGCCTGGCTTGGCACGCGCCCCGGGCTCTGCGTTTTTGAGGAGACGTGCGGCCTGGCCCTCGTCATGGAGCACAACGGCGACCTCTACGCCTGCGACCACTTTGTGGACTCCGCCCATCGCCTCGGCAACATCCTCGAGATTCCCCTCGCCGATCTGGTGGCCTCGGAGGCGCAGCGCCGCTTCGGCCTGGCGAAGCGGGATGCGCTCCCTCGCCTCTGCCGCGAGTGCGCCGTAGGGTTTGTGTGCCACGGAGGCTGCCCCAAGGATCGTCTCCTGCGCACACCGGACGGGGAGCCGGGCCTGAGCTATCTCTGTGAGGGCTACCGGGCCTTTTTCAGCCACGTCGATGCGCCTATGCGTCAGATGGCCGCCGAGGTGCGCGCAGGGAGGCCGGCTGCCAATGTGATGCTGCGCCTGCAGCAGGAAGCAAGCGAGCAGCGGCGTCGCTTTTCTGCAGCACGGCGCAACGACCCCTGCCCATGCGGCAGTGGGCTCAAGTTCAAGCACTGTCATGGCGCGCGCGGCAGGGGCACCTGATCCGGCTACAGGCCCCCAGTTCCCCGCCCCGGCCCCTACACTCGATCCTCCGCGAGCACACCCAGAAACGCCCGTGCCGCCGCGGATGGCCGCCGCTGCCGGTGCAGGAGCCGGTAGAAAGGGCGGCGCAGATCGAGCCCCTCGACCTGCACGACCGCGAGCGTCCCCAGCCTCTGCTCGGGCTCGATGGCCAGCCGGGAGACAAAGGCGACCCCGAGGCCAGCCGCGACGGCGTTCTTGATCGCCTCGATGGCTCCCAGCTCCAGAGTGGGTGTGACCTCCAGGCCCAGCGCCCGCAGCCGGTCCTCCACCAGTTGCCGGGTCCCCGACCCAGGCTCACGGGCGATCAGGGGCTGCCCGGTCAGCTCGGCCGGACGCACGGTCCTGCGCGCGGACCAGGGGTGCCCCGCGGGCACGATCAGCACGAGCTCGTCGGTGCCAAAGGGCTCGATGCTCAGGGCTGTAGAATCCACGGCAGCCTCCACCAGGCCAATATCGAGGGCATGCGTCTCGAGCGCCGCGGCTACCTCCTGGGTCGGCCGAATCTCGGCAATCGTGCGGAGGCCGGGGTGTCGCCGCTTGAGCTCGCCCAGGAGCGCCGGCATGAGGTACGCGCCGACGGTGGGGCTTGCCCCCACCCGCAGGGTTCCTGCCTGCAGGCCCTTCAACTCCTCGAGCGCGCGCCTGGCATCCTCCTCAAGGTTGAGCATGCTCCGCGCAAAGGGCAGAAGCGCTTCGCCCGCCGCAGTAAGCAAGACCCGCCGCGGCAGGCGCTCGAGAAGGCGCAACCCCAGCTCCCGCTCCAGGCCCTGAACCTGCGCCGTCACAGCGGGCTGGCTCAAGGCCAGCTCCTCGGCAGCGCGGCTGAATGAGCCCAGGGCCACCACCCGCTCAAAGGCGCGCAGCTGTCGCAGCTCCATCCGTCCCATAGCCTCCGTTTATAGCCGGGATAGCAAATATCTCTTGCGATTATACCAGTCCGATGGTAGAATGGAAAGCCGGGCGCAAGTGTTCAGACCCGCGTTCAGCGCATGGCGCGGAGACAGGCTGTCGGAAGCCCCGCCCCTCGGGATCAGCATTGCGCCGGCTTTGGGAGGCCCCCATCCCTCGGGGCATTCCCTGCTTTGCCGCCGGGGCGGCAAGGCAGGGGTTAGCCCCTCGCCCGGCCCCCGCTGCGGCGGGGAAGGGGGCCGGGGCTCAACTTTGGCCTTTCGCAGCGCGCCCCTCGACATTGTGCAGACGCCACCGGGATGGGACCCAAAGCCCCAGTATTGGGGAACCCCTCCCCCTGGCCCCCTTCAGGGGCGGACAGGTGCCTCTTTTCGTCCCACAGGA
>JAIMBM010000580.1 GCA_023511475.1 Anaerolineae bacterium | reverse complement strand
TCTGAGCGAAGCGAAGGTGCGCTCCGATCGGTAGCCTTGGACCCATCGCGCAGCGAGCTTCGCTTCGCTGAGCATGACGCGGCAACCCGATCAGGGGCCGACAGTAATCTGGCGAGACCAGTGGAGAGGTAGAGCGATGGCACGAAGGAATGAAGAGGAGAGGGCCCGCGAGGCCAGGCAGGCGCAGGCTGCGCAGAAGGAGGCCGAGAGCGAAGCCCGGGAGGAGATGGTTTTCGATATCGTCTGCGGCCGAGGGATCAGACCCGCCGAGGCCGTTGCCTCCAGAGCGTACCGCGGGGAGACCTATTACTTCTGCTGCCGGGGCTGCGCCGAGGCCTTTGACGCAGACCCCGAGGCCTACATCGGCAAGGAGCCCATCCGCGCCTACCGCGTCGAGGAGCGGGTCGAGATGGGCCCCGAGCCCGAGGCTGTGAGACGGGCCGAAGAGACGGTCGCGCGCTACGAGGCGGAGCTCAGGGCGGCTGAGCAGCGCGCCGCAAGTATCCGCGGCAACCTCGACCGCCTGCGCCGGGAGCTGGAACAGGCCCGCAGCATGCTGACCGAGCGGCGCAACGAAATGATGAATCTCGGCAGGCGGGAGGAGGATATCCGCAGTGCGCTGCGGGCCGAGGAGCAGCGCATCATCGACCTCGAGCGCCAGGTCGAGCGCGAGCGCATGGAACTCCAGCGGGCTGAGCAGGAGCTGGCCGAGACGGTCCGCCGTCACGAGGTCGCACTCCGCCAGCGCCAGCCGGAGATCGGCGAGCTCGAACAGCGGGAGCACATGCTGGAAGCCGAAGCGCAGAGGCTCGAGCAGCGAGTCCGTGACCTCGAGGCCGAGATCAACCGCCTGAGCGCGCAGCCCGAAAGCGAGCAACGTCTCAGCGAGCTGCGCGAGGCGCTGAACAATGCCCGGCAAGAGCTCGAGCGCGTGCGCACACAGCGGCGCGAAATCACCCTCGAGGGCCTGCCGGCCGTGGAGGGCGAGGAGCCAACCGAGTTCTACGAGGTTCGCCACGTGGAGCACGAGCGGCGCGGCCAGGGACGCTGAGCCGCGGCCACCCTACTGCTCGGGGGCGAGCCGTCCGCTCGCCCCTGCCTGCGCGGGACGACCACACGTCCGAGGTTCAGGGGTGGACAGCCTTCTTCGCTCGTAGGGTGGAGGCATTGCCCATCGACCCCACGCCTGGGGCACTGCCCCTCGAATGCGTTGGCCCCGCTCGTGGGGCAGACCTGTCCGCCCCTGAACGGGGGACGGTGGGGGAGCCTCGAATCGGGGAGTGGGAGGCGGCAACACCCTCTGGACGACGCCCGCGAGGCGAAACAAGTCCATCCCCCACATGAGGAAGTACAGGCCCGGACGGGGCCTGCTCTCATCTGAACCAGTCTCAGGGAGGCGACATGGAAGGCAACCTTCCCCGCGATCCCGTCTGCGGGCTGGAGATCCACCCCGATGACGTGGACTCGTGGGTCGAGTATGGCGGCACGCAGTACTTTTTCTGCTGCCCGGAGTGTCGGCGCGCCTTCGAGGAGAGCCCTGAGGAGTATATCGCCCGGGAAAGGCCCAAGCCCGACGAGAAGCACAGCGAAGAGACGGGCACGCGACATACCCGGCACCAGGCCCGCATCTGACCGCGGTGGCGGTGCCGCACTAGCCGCTGTACGCCGGCCGGGCGACAAGGATGAGCCTGTGGCTCACCGCAGGGTAGGGCCAACAGGTCACCAGTGTCAGCCGCTCGTCCTCTGTCCGCCCGATCCAGCGGCCGTTCCGCCGCCGCTCATCGAGGCTCGCGCCCTGCTCCCGCACGATGTGCCTCTCGGCAATGCGATAGTGGTACGCCGCATCCCCGACATATACCGTCACGAGATCCCCGATGGCCAGCGAGTCGAGGTACCTGAAGACCTCGGCACCGGTGCTCGAGTGGCCGGAGATGACCGTGTTGCCGACGTGTCCGGGGTAGGCCGACCCCTGATGAAAGCCGGCGGCATCGAGAGGCACCTGCCAGTCCGTGCCGCGGATGCCCCCGATCTCGACGATACGATACCCCATGACCACAACCGGCACGTCGAGCCCGATCGAGGGTGCGGTGATCCGGGTTGGCGGACGGTCCGCCGGAGCGGGTGGGGCACCCAGGTCCGGCGGCAGCACCGGCGTAGGCTCGACGGGCACCGGCGTCGGTGGCGGCACAGTTGGCTCCGGGGTCGGCGGTGGCGTATCGGTCGGGACCGGCGTGGGAGTGTGGGTGGGCGTGGCGGTCGGCGAAGGCGTGCTCGTAGGCGACGGCGTCGCCGTTGGAGACGGGGTGTACGTCGGCGATGGTGTGACCGTCGGCGTGACCTGCTCAACGGTAGCCGCAGACGTGGGAGAGGATGGCTCGTCGGTAATGACAGCTGTCGGCTCGACCAGGCTCGGTGGGGCACCTGCTCCGCGAATTCCGGAGCTCAGCTCCAGAACGCCGGTCAGCCCAACGGCCGGGCTGCAGGCTGCTATCACCGCGGCGGCCGTGACAAGCACCAGCATCCAGACAAGAGCGCTGCGCACGCCGATCCGCCGACGTGTCGTGCTACGGCCCGACGGCGGGGTGCACACAGGCCACTTCTGTCCACCATGTGTCAACATGCCCATGAGGTTTCTCCGAGGTATATGCAAGGTAACGTCGCTGTTACCCGGCAGCATTATAGCATCCTCAGCTATCGGCTTATGTTAAGAGTCCATAAAGGCAGCTGGGATGCCCGCCGGCGGCTCAGTGCGTGCCTGCAAGCCTCGCATCGTCTGTCGCTGGCCGCTCCAACGAGGCCGCGGTCGGGGGCTGCGGAACGATAATCTGAGGTTAAATCGTCA